>JBMFIT010000029.1:0-17480 GCA_049974445.1 Acidilobus sp. | reverse complement strand
ATTGGTGTCTTCGTGGGCTCGGCACTTCTAATAGGCTACATCTTCGGGTACCCTCTTGCCGGGCCCTCTATCGTAATCGCCGCTGTCGTGTTCACGTTCTTCCTTATAATAATACAGTGGCTCCTGAGCCCATTCTTCATAAGCCTCGTCTATAGGGCGAGGCCGCCCAAGACATCTGACGAGAAGAGGTACGAGGAGATGCTCAGGGAGGTCGCCCAGAGGAGCGGCATAAGGACGCCTAGGCTCAGGATAGCTGAGGTCGACTTGCCGAACGCCTTTTCATACGGCTCTCCTGTCGCCGGGAGCTATGTTGCCGTCACCAGGGGGCTCCTTAACTTAATGCCTGACGAGGAGGTCAAGGCCGTGCTCGGTCACGAGGTAGGGCACCTCAGGCACAGGGACGTCTCTTGGCTCCTTGCCCTGAGCGTGGTCCCACTAGCCGTTTACTACCTTGGCCAGATGCTCATCTGGAGCGGCTTCTTCAGCGGAGGTTATGGCGAGAGGAGGGGTAATGGGGGCAACGGGGGCTTATTGCTAATGATCATAGGCGTCGTGTTAGTTGCGGCCGGGGTAATCTTTAGGTTCCTCGTGGGTAACTTCAACAGGCTGAGGGAGTACTATGCCGACGCGAACTCAGCCACCGTAACCTCGCCTCGCTCCATACAGAGGGCGCTCGCCAGGCTTCACCTGGCCCTCAGGGGTGAGAAGTACTTCACGCACCAGACAAACTCTAGCTCGTCTTCCATGCTTAAGATGCTGTTCATAGTTGCCCCCTTCATTGAGATAAACGGTGGCTACCTCTATGAGCCGGACTATGGATGGAGTCCCTGGAGGAGGCGCCCTGACCTCAGCGGCTACAGAAGTGTTGACATAGACGCCGCCATAGAGAGGATAAAGGACGAGAGGACGGACCCCGTAGAGGAGCTGTTCGCGACGCACCCGCCCATACCGAAGAGGCTTAGGTTCTTAGACAACCTCAGGCACTCGCTCGGGCTTGGGTGACGGTGAGGTCGCTTGGGAAAGCCCGGCCTGTTCATGACGAGGGACATACCGTTCCCTGCAAAGGAGAGGATAAAGGAGCTTTTCGAGGTTGACATATGGCCTGAGTACAGGCCCCCGACGAAGGAGGAGCTTATATCTAGGGCCAAGGTTCGTCCTGCCCTTGTCACATTACTTGAGGACAAAATAACGTGCGACGTGATAGAGGCCCTCTCGCCAGAGCTCAGGATCATAGCCCAGTACGCCGTGGGCTTTGACAACGTTGACCTAGAGTGCGCCACAAGGCACGGAGTGTACGTCACTAACACCCCTGGCGTCCTCACCGAGGCCACAGCTGACTTCACTTGGGCGCTAATACTAGCGGTGGCCAGGAGGGTAGTTGAGGCTGACAGGTTTGTCAGGGACGGGGGCTGGAAGGCGACCGGGACTGCCTGGCACCCTGCCATGATGTTAGGGTTTGACGTCTATGGTAAGACGCTTGGAATCCTTGGGGGAGGGAGGATAGGTCAGGCGGTTGCCAGAAGGGCTAAGGGCTTCAACATGAGGATCCTATACAACGATGTTAACCGAGTGCCGGATATGGAGTCTTTGGGCGCCGTGTATGTAACCCTCGAGGACCTGTTCCGGGGAAGCGACATAGTGACCATACACGTGCCCCTCACCCCCCAGACCCAGAACCTAGTCGGGGAAAGGCTCCTGAAGCTGATGAAGAAGACAGCCATAATAGTCAACACCGCCAGGGGCAAGGTGATTGACCTAGACGCCCTATATAGGGCGCTCAGGGAAGGCTGGATAGCAGGAGCTGGTCTTGACGTTTTCCCCAACGAACCCCTTGACCCTGACCACCCAATAACTAAGCTAAGCAACACAGTCTTGGCCCCTCACATAGGCAGCGCCACTGTTGAGACCAGGGCCAGAATGGCAGACCTGGTCTATCAGAACCTCGAGGCCTTCATGAGGGGTCAGGTGCCGCCAACCCTTGTGAACACTGAAGTCGTTAGGGTCAGGCCGCCAGGCTTTTGATCTTTCCCACCTGGACTTTTGGACGCGTGTGGTATAACGGCTAAGGCGTTTCTTGCCTAGGCTGACCGATCCTCTTGATGCTATAAACTCTTAAGAGTACTTGGGCATACACCCTGACTGGCCCGCAAGGGCCGGTGACCCAAGTTGGCAAAGAAGAAGAAGACCGAGCAGCAGGCCCAGGAGAAGAAGTAACTTTAAGGTTATACCTCATAAACCTACCCTCTTTAAGTGTTTTATTTCAATTTACTGATGGGATGGCGGTTGGGTGCATACGCTTTAAGCTCGGTTCCGTTATACCCCTAACGACGAACAGCGGTGCCGCCCTTGCCCCTGAAGATGGCGCTGCTACACACAAGGACCAGGCTAGGCGCAAGGAGAACAAATGTGAAGAGGCTCATAGAGCTCGTGGATAGGATCATGGAGAACAAGGAGGACGGCGTTGACCTCCTGGTTTTACCCGCATACCCCTTGACGGGTCCGATAGTGGGCTACTACGCAGACCAGAAGGTGCCGACCCTCCTCAAGGGGTTCGCTGAGAGAATATCGGATGTTGACGTCCAGATGAGCCCTACGCTTTCAACAGTCTCGAGGATAGCTGAGGAGTATGGGATACATGTTGTGGCTGGCCCCGTTGTAGAGAGGGCAGGCCCACGCCTCTACCTGACAACTATTGCTGTGGGGCCTGACGGCAGGCTTGTCGGGAAGTACAGGAAGATATCACTAACGAAGAAGGAGTCCGAGAGCGGCCTCACGCCAGGCAAGGGTGTCGCCGTCTTTGAGGTCAGGGGAAGGGGGGTGAAGGTTGGGCTATTCATAGACGAGGACATAAACTACCCAGAGGTCATAAGGGCCCTGGCATACCAGGGCGCTGACATAGCGGTCGGGGCGATGCTACCCTTCCAGACGGAGTTCATAAGGATGAGGTCTGAGACAGGGACAAGCGTGCTTACTCTTGACATGGAGCAGATAGTAGAGCTTCTTAACGTGAGGTCAAGGGAAAATGGCCTGGTCAGCGCCCTCGTGGGCGGTGCCGTCGAGGGCGCCAACGGCCTTGGCCTCGTTGCCTTCATGCCAACAATGGTCGCAGAGCCAGATACCGGTGTGATAAAGGACAAGGTGATGACGTACGATGACGTAGATATGCCCATGTTCATTGAGGTCCAGCGGGCCGAGTCGAGGAGGCCCAAGGACTTCCTATCGCCCATCCTCAAGAACCTCTGTAAGGCTGGGGGCAGGGCTGAGGAGGCCGAGGAGGAATTTTAGCTAGCCCTTCAAGGTGGCGCTAGGGACTCCCTTGGACTATAAGTCTTCGGCCGTGAGGCCTATTGACGAGCAGGGCAGGGTTTATCACCTTGCCCTGAAGAGAAGCGAGGTCTCAAGGTACGTCCTGATGCCCGGCGAGGTTGAGAGGGCCTCAAGGATCGCGTCGACCTGGGACGAGAGCAGCCTCGTCGCCCAGAGGAGGGAGTACATTACCTACAGGGGGAAGTACAAAGGCGTTGACGTAACGGTCGTTTCAACTGGGATCGGAGGGCCAGCGGTTTCGATAGCCCTCGAGGAACTCCTGCAGCTGGGCGCTGACACCTTCGTAAGGGTTGGCAGCACCGGTGCGATCCAAGGAGACATAGAGGTCGGTGACCTAGTTATCACGACTGCCGCGGTCAGGCTTGACGGAACGAGCGCCCAGTACGCCCCCCTCGGATACCCCGCATCGGCCAGCCCTGAGGTTGTTATGGCGTTAATAGAGGCCGCTGAGGAGCTAGGGGTCAGGTACCACGTTGGCGTAACGGCCTCCACTGACAGCTTCTATGTGGGCCAGGGGAGGCCGGGCTACGGTGGGTACATGCCCAGCTGGGCAAGGGACCTCATGCCTGACCTAAGGCAGATGAGGGTTCTTAACTTCGAGATGGAGAGCGCGACGCTCCTGACGCTTGCCAACATATACGGGGCCAGGGCAGGGGCAGTACACGCGGTCTTCGCCCAGAGGGTTAAGGACGTGTTCGTCCCACACGCTGGGGAGGCCGACGCTATAAGGGTCGCCAACGAGGCCGTGAGGATACTGAGGGAGTGGGACGAGCTCAAGGAGACGCGAGGCAAGAGGTTCTTTTACCCAGGCCTCCTCACTCGCTGACCCCCCTTGCGACCCTACCGGCCTTTATGACCGTGATCACCCTGTTCCAACCCCATTCATAGCCTAGCTCAGTGGGCCTCTCCAGGTCCCACACTACGAGGTCAGCCAGGTACCCTGGCCCCAGAACACCCCTGTCGTCTAGGCCCAGAGAGAGGGCCGCATTCACGGTGGCTGCGGCTATGGCCTCAAGGGGCGTGAGCCCGTATAGGTAGATCGCGAGATCAATCGTTGTCTGCATTGAGGGCATCAGGCTGTTAGCGCTCAGGTCAGTTCCGAGCGCCATGGGGACCCCTGCCCTCCTCAGGGCCTTGACTGGCGGCCTTGAGCCGCCGAACGTTGCGAGCTGGCTGGCCGGCAGGAGGCCGGCTATGACACCTCCCTGTGCCAGGTCCCTTACTGAAGACTCGTCTGAGACCTCGAGGTGGTCAGCGCTGGCCACCCTGAGCTCGGCAGCGACCCTCGTGCAGCCAACCCTGGCCAGCTGGTCTGCGTGTACCCTTACCCCTAGGCCGCTCTCCCTCGCTGACTTTAGAATTAGCCTGGTCTCCTCAGGTGTGAAGGCCCCCTGGTCACAGAAGACGTCAACATACCTAGCGAGCCCCTTCGATGAGACCCTTGGGATAAGCTCGACAACGAAGGACTTCACGTAGGTTTCCCTGGCGGGCCCAGATAGGGCATCCTCAGGGGGGACGTGGGCTAGCAGCGTCGGTATAACCGTTACATTCGACCTCCTCGCGGCCTCGTTGATAACCCTGAGCAGCCTCTCCTCACCCTCTACGTCAAGGCTGTAGCCGCTCTTTACCTCGACCGTCGTTGTTCCAAGTCTAATCATTAGGCTAAGTCTCGAGAGGAGGGGGCCAAGAAGCTCGTCATCGGTGGCCGACCGTGTGGCCCTCACGGTCCTATATATTCCGCCTCCCCTTCTCAGTATTTCAGAGTACGTAACCCCTCTCAGCCTTAGCTCCAGCTCATCGTCACGGGAGCCCGCGAAGATGGCGTGGGTATGCATGTCGACAAGCCCTGGGGTAACCAGCCTGCCCTCAGCGTCAAGAACTTGGCCGGCCTCATAGGTGCCCCTAACGCGCCCCCTCTGCCCAACCGCCACAATCATGCCATCCCTGATCGCAAGCTCTGCTTCCTCCTTAACGTCAACTTCGAGCTCCCTGACGACAGGCCTTGACTTGAACGTAACTGCCTTGCCAACCTTAATTATAACGAGGTCTGCCCTCGGCATGAAAGTCACCACAGGGCCTTCAGGAGCCCTGACAGGCGTCCTAGGTCAGAGAGCTCGAGGACCTCATTAATTGAGGAGTTGATGTTGTCCCTAGGGTCGGGCAGCTGCCCTCCGCTTACCACCGCGCCTGCGACCTTGACTAGGGCGCTCTCGATAGCGACAAGCCTGAGGAGGGAGGCTCCGGCGCTTACTAGGTCAAGCGCGGCGTTGGGGGCCATGGAAACCTGGTCCTCCTGAAGTCCACTGGTTGGGATTGAGTGAACGGAGGACGGAGAGGCGAGGGCCCTCAGCCTCGCGGACAAGGAGGCCGCCGTGTACTGGTATATCATAGCCCCCACCACAGAGCCCGAGGCAGCAAGGAACTCCTGAAGGCCGGTTATCGACGAGCGGAGCAGCTGGGCGGTCCTCCTCTCCACGGAGTTCCCAACAGCTGCCAAAGCGACCTTGGCCATGTCAGCAGATAACGCTGCGGGCATCGCGTGGAAGTTACAGGCGTGATAGACCCCCTGACCCCATATGAACGGGTTCTCAGAGGGCGATGAGGCCTCCCTCTCCAACAAGTCCCTGGCGGCCCACAAGACCTCAATCGCAGCCCCGTAGACCTGGGGGATGCACCTTATGCTGTAGGGGTCCTGTAGCCTCGGTGACCTGCTGCAGGGGGACGCCAGGGACTCAATGACATACTTAGCCCCCTGACCCTTGGCGTCAGCCACGGCATCGGAGAAGTGCTGTGGGTTACACCCCGTCACCAGAAGGGCTCGCCTAACCACCTCAAGGGAGGCCCTGACGAGCCTGAGGCCAATGCAGAGGCCAAGGGAGGCGATGCCGACGCTCCAAGCGTTGCTGTTTATCAAGGCCAAGGCCTCGCCAGGCTCAAGCTCAATAGTGCCGCCCATCGAATCCACGGCCTCCAGGCAGCCGACCTCCCTCCCGCCAACCAACGCCACGCCCTCCCCGTAGAGCAGGCACCTCATGATCCTAGCCAACGGCGCTAGGTCACCGCTCGCGCCCACGCTCCCCTGGAGGCCAACTGCCGGCGTCAAGTCGGAGTTGAGCGCCGCGACGAGCCTCTCTAGGACGATGGACCTCACTGGGGCCGCGCCCTGGGCGATTTGTGAGGCTCTTACGACTAGGGCTGCCCTGACGATCTCCCTGGCTGCTGAGGGGCCGACTGACGTGTCGTGCTCCTCGAGCACCTTCCTCTCCCTCCCGGGCCACGCGCCCGTCTTTACATCAGCCATGGCGCCGAGGCCGCTCACGTAGCCATAGACCTCGCCCCCCTTGACGGCCTTCTGATAAATTGTCCTGGCGGCCACCAGGGAATCATAGGACTCACGACAGACCTCAACCCTCTCCCCGACGGCGGCAGAGCAGATCTCCTCAAGCGATAGCCTCCTCCCCCTGCACAAGAAGACCATGACAGCTCTCCAGGCTGTTTCTGTTCAGCGATAGATTTAAATACTTTCGTTTACTTCTCATCACTTGACGACAGATGGAGAGGCTTCTCAAGCTAAGCGAGTTCGCCAGGACCGTCGGCGTCAGCCGCAGCGCAGCGGTGAAGTGGATCAAGGAAGGCAAGGTCAGGGGCATCAACATCCACGGCAGGTGGTACATCCCGGAGTCCGAGCTTGAGAGGCTGGCCAGGGGGTCCTACGCTGGACCGAGGAGGGTCGCCATCTACGCCAGGGTCAGCGGCGACACGCAGAGGGATGACTTACAGAGGCAGACCGCCTCGCTTGAGGACTACGTTAGGAAGCACTTCCCTCAGGCCGAGTACGTTGTCGTCACTGATATCGCCAGCGGCCTAGACGAGGACAGGAGGGGCTTAAGGAAGCTCATCGAGATGGCTAGGATGAGGCAGATAGATGCCGTGGTGGTGGCCTTCAGGGACAGGCTGGCCAGGTTCGGGTTCACCTACCTCGGGGAGCTCTTCGAGGCTTACGGCGTGAGGCTGATAGTGGCCTTTGACGAGGAGCCCAAGGACTACCATCAGGAGCTGGTCGAGGATCTAATGGCAGTCATCACGAGCCTCGCTGGTAAGGTCTACGGGAAGCGCAGTCACAAGTACAGGAGCGTAGTGGAGGCCGTTGAGCGCACCCTCAAAGACCCTTGAGAGGACAGCCGTCCTTGAGGGCTGGACGAACAGGCCTGGCAGGCGGGCCCTGAGGGAGATCCTTGAGGCATACACGGACATGCTCGTTGAGATGCTGAAGTACGCCGTTGAGAGCGGGGCGCCGCAGGCCACCCTCCACAGGACCTTCTACCCAGGTTCAGGCAGAGGTACCCGTGGTTGCCGACGAGGGGTCATAAAGAGGCGTATAAAATCGGGTATAAGCGATGTTCAGCTTCGAGCGTGACTGGCCCTATTGACGTTGTTGAATAACAGGTAGAAGACGGCCGTCGCTGCGGTGTATAGCGAGGCAGTGACGTAGAAGGGCAGCCAGAGGTTGCCGACTGAGAAAATGTAGCCCGTCACGAAGGGCCCAGAGGCCCTTGGCAGCGAGTCTATAATCCCGAGGATGCTGTTCGCCCTAGCCCTCTCCTCTCTCGGTATTATATCCATTATGAGGGAGTTGAACAGTGGGCCAGCCATGTTCATCAGCACGTTCCTCGCAATGAACACACCAGCCGCCGTCAGGAAGGCCGGGCATGCTGGCAGGGCCAGGAGGAGGGCAATGCCACCAGCGTGGGTCAGGGTTATCGCCTTCACCCTGCCGAGCCTCTTCCCTAGCACCGGGGCGGTGAGCGTGGCGGCAGAGAGGAGCGCATTCGAGGCCATGTAGACAGGGGACAGCTGCGCGACCGTGACGTGGAACCTTAGCGAGAACCAAAGTGACATCATCGGGAGTATGAGCCCGGCCCCGAGCCCAATGAAGGCCTGTGTTGACAGCTTTGCTACGTTGCCTATTGACTTGAGCCTCAGGGTCACCCTCCTCGTCCCCCTGTAGCTCTCACTCGCCGCCAGCAGGGAGGCGGCCGTGGAGCCCATGACGAGGGAGTTGAACAGCATGGTGTACCTGAGGCCCAGAAGCCATGGGACAGAGGCTCCAACAACCGAAAGGCCGGTCGATGCCGATGAAATCATGCTGAAGTCCCTATCCAGGTCAGTCGCGCTCTCTGCCAACAGAGCCCCCAGCGAGGCCCCGCCTAGCCCGGTCACGAAGAGCGCCGCAATGGGTATCCTAAGGAAGAGGGCTAGGAACGCAAGGAACGCAATAAGCCTCCCAACGGTCGCGAAGGGCCTCCTGCTGTAGGCGTCTGCTAGCGCAGAGAAGAGGAGGCCTACTAGGGAGCCGAAGATCATCATTCCTCCAATAAGAGCGCCCACCTCGAAGGGTGTCAGCCCAAGCCTGCTGAGGTAAAGCGGCATGGCGAGCTGGTCCGCGCCCCACACGAGGCCAGTGACGGACATCGCTGAGATCACAATCAACTCGTTACGGTTGAAGCCAGCCCTCAAATCGCCCCCCGCTTACTCTCACTCCAGAACCGTTCCCCTGCCAGTCAAGGTGCAGCACTTGACGACGTGCCTTGGGGCCACTATTGAGCCCAGCTTCACGCTCTCGCCCAGGTACTCCGTGACCCACGCAAGCCTCTCGGGCAGCCTGTCCGGCGTCCCCTCAACGATGTGGGCCCCTGGCTCGACGATAGTCTCCTCGCCAATTATTGAGGACCTCACCTCGCTGTGCGCCCCTACGCGGGCGTGCCTCATAATGAGGCTATTTGAGACGACTGCCTCCTCCTCGACAACAACCCCCTCCTCAATCGACGTGTAGGGCTTTATTATGGCGCCGCTGCGAACTTCGGCCCTCCTGCCTATGTAGGTTGGCCCTGTTATAATGGCCCCCTCCTCGATGACGGCCCCTTCGTCAACTACGACGCCGCTTGAGGCTATTGAGCTCCTAGGGACCCTGGCAGTCGTCGAGAGGGTGATCGTGTTCTGTGGTAGGAGTATCCTCACCGCCTCTAGGAGGTCCCATGGGTAGCCGATCTCAGCCCAGTGGCCTGGATAAACTACCCCTCCTAGCACGCCGCTTGAGGCTAGCCTTGCCATGGACTGCTCAAAGGGCCCAGAGGAGGCGTCGCCTAGGTGCTCCAGGTCGGTAACTATGACGCCGGCGAAGACGTAACCCCTTCCTCCCAGCCAGGCCTTTGAAGGCTCCCTGGGCGGCATGAAGTTGGTCACGGCACCCCTATAGTCGACCGTGACGAAACCGTAGGTCTCAAGGCCTGTCGCTACGGGGGCCAGCGCCATAACGACTGGGAACCCGCTGGTCGAGTAGTAATCCACGGCCACCTTTGCCACGGTTGGAGGGCTTGATATAAAGCCCGCGTAAACGGTCAGGACCTCCCTCTCGCCTCTTGCCTTAGCCTCCTCGTAGGCTGTCCTCAGGGCCCCCTGGATGTCGATCCCCCTCTGCTCTACCACGAAGACCCTTTCGTCTCTTGGCCTCGCGAGCTCAATGTAACCAGGTGGCGTTACAACTATGACGTCCTTAACCCCAGCCTGCCTGATTAGCTCAACGCTGTAGTCTATCAGCTGCCTCCCAAGCACTTCCAGGAATGGCTTTGGAACCCCTGAGGTCAAAGGCAGAAGCCTCTTCCCATAGCCACCGGCAAGCACGAAGCCTATCATCAGCCTTCACCTCACTCTACCGTGACTGTCTTGGCGAGGTTCCTCGGCTTATCTGGGTTATAGCCCCTGTTCACGGCGATGCGGTAAGATAACAGCTGGAATATCGGCGTGAGGACAAAGGGCTCCAGCTCGAGGAGACCGTTAGAGGGTGGCAGCGTGACCTGGGAGATCTGCCCGACCTTTGAGCCAAGCTCGAGGCTCAGATCGGCTGGCCTAACCACGAATACCCTTCCCCCCCTGGCCGCCATCTCTATCGCGTTGCCTGCCACCTCAGGGGCGTCGCTCGTGGCGACTATGAAGACGGGGAACCCTGGCTCGACGAGGGCTATGGGGCCGTGTTTGCTCTCACCCGCGGGGTAGGCCTCAGCATGTATGTAGGCGATCTCCTTCACCTTCAGCGCGCCCTCCCTGGCTATCGCGTGGCCGAGGCCCCTACCGAGCACGTACGTGCTCTGCCTGTCCATAAGCCTCGAAATCGCGGTGGCGGTCGGGTCGGACGCCTCAATAGTTGCCTGGACGATGGCAGGTGCTGACCTAAGGTCGCCAACTACCTCATCAGCCTCACGTTTATCAAGGACGCCCGTGAGGGCGCTGACCCTCAGGGCTAAGAGCTCAAGCAGCATGACCTGGGAAAGGAACGTCTTCGTGGCCGCAACCCCTATCTCGGGCCCAGCCCTCGTGTAGAGCCTCACGTGTGACTCCCTGTCAAGCGCGCTCCCCAGGACGTTCGTTACCCCTATGATCGTGGCCCCCCTCTCCTTCGCCTCCCTGACCGCGGCAAGGGTGTCATAGGTCTCGCCGCTCTGGCTTATTGCGATCACCACATCTCCCTTACCTATCGCGTCAGCAATGTAGGGGACCTCTGACGATATCATGGCGTGAACTGGCAGCCTCGCTCTCCTTGCCATGAAGGCGGCGAAGACAAGGCTGGAGTGGTAGCTTGTTCCGGCGGCGACCGCGAAGACCCTCTCGGCGTCAGCCACAACCTCGGCGGCTCTGCTGAGGATAGGGTCCTCAACATTCCCCTCATAGGTGTCCCTCACAGCCTGGGGTTGCTCATAGATCTCCTTTATCATGAAGTGAGGGTATCCGCCCTTGCTCGCGGCCTCTGGAGTGAGCTCGACAACCTTTGTCTTAGAGGCGACCTCCTCCATTGTCAGCCTCCTGTAGCCCCCTCCGGGCAGAAGCCTGTAGACAGCCACCTCTGAGGAACTCACGTAACCGAACTCGCCGTCCTCAAGGAACACTATGTTTTTAGTTATGTCAAGGAGCGCGGGTATGTCACTAGCCACTGCCCTGACGTTAGGCCCTACCCCGACCAGCAGGGGGCTCCTCATCTTAGCGAAGTAAACCCTCGAGGGCTCCCTTGAGTACACGATCGCGAAGGCGTAAGTTCCCTCTATCCTGGAGAGCGCCTTAGCCAGGGCCTCTATGAGGGACCTTCCTGAAGACAGCCCCTCCTCTATAAGATGGGCGACAAGCTCCGTGTCGGTCTCGCTCCTGAGCCTGTGGCCCTTGCTTTCCAGCTCGGCCCTTAGGCTGGCGTAGTTCCTGATGACACCATTGTGGACGACAGCGACCTCGCCCTTGCAGTCGAGGTGTGGGTGGGCGTTGACGTCGTTAGGCGCGCCGTGGGTCGCCCACCTTGTGTGGCCTATCGCGGTGGGGCCGGCGAGCTCGTCAAGGGCAAGCCTCCTCCTGACGACCTCGAGCTCGCCGGCACCCTTTCTGAGTAGAAGCGCCCCACTCGATATAACTGCGACGCCGACGCTATCGTAGCCCCTGTACTCAAGCCTCTGCAGCCCCCTTATCACTATAGGAACCACATTAACGTCCTTAGCCGCCACGCCTATGATGCCGCACAAGCCCTTGCCCTAGGATGCTTGAATGAGGAAGGAAATAACGCTTACCAGGGAACCTATGCTGACTTAATTACCTTATTACCTCAGGCCCTCCTTTGGGCTAGGGAGTGACGAGACCACGGGGCTGAGCTAGGCGATGATGTAACCTGTCTCAGCCGACCTTGGCTTAGGATTATTAGGTTCCCGCCACCAAATCTTAGACGGTGTAGGGGTTGCCGAAAGAGTACGTTATCAGAGAGGGGGTCACGTTCACCCTCACCACTCCATCGTTCCAAGACGGGGGCGCAATACCGAGGAGGCACACCTGCGACGGAGAGGACGTCAGTCCCAGGCTTGAGTGGAACGGTGTTCCGTCAGGCACGAGGAGCCTGGCCCTGATAATGTACGACCCGGACGCGCCGGCGGGCACGTTCATTCACTGGGTGCTTTACAACATACCCTCAGCTGCTAACGCTATACCTGAGGACGTCCAGAAGGAGATTGATGACGTGCCAGGCGTCGGCCTCCAGGGGCTTAACGACTTCGGCTACGTTGGCTATGGCGGACCCTGCCCCCCGAGGGGTCACGGCCCTCACAGGTACTACTTCGCACTTCACGCCCTCAGCGTCGGCGGCCTCAGCCCCAGGAGGCCTGTTACGGCCCAGCGCCTTCTTGAAGCGATGAGAGGCAAGGTGCTTGGACACGCTGTTCTTATGGGTAGGTACGAGAGGGGGAGGGGCTGAGGGATCATTTTGATAAAGGTCAATAATAATATTAAGCTCTCTGGTCCGCGCTTAACAATAGTGGAGCACCCAAGCGAGGAGCGGTGAAGGGGTTGTCAACTGAGGAGGGACAGAACGAGCTGGAGAAGAGGGCGCTGGAGCTGCTGAGGCATAGCAAGGACGGCATGCTACAGAGCGACCTCTGGAAGAGCCTGAAGATCTCAAGCAGGGAGGGCTCAAGGCTTGTGCTAAGGCTCATGAGGAAGGGCCTCGTGAGGAGGGAGGAGGTCACAGTAGGGGGCAGGAGGACATATCGCCTTTACTCCATCGAGGTCGGGGCCACGAAGTTCTCAGTGCTAGTTGGCGTCGGCAGCATTATGGACATACCCTGTGCGACATGTCCCCACCTCCTAGAGTGCGGCGCGGGGGGCTTCTACGACCCCTCCTCGTGTGGACTCCTGGAGATCTGGCTGAAAAGGGAGGCCTTGAGGCTTCAGCAGGCCCAGAAGATGGCTAGGTGAATGGGTTGCCGAAGGAGGACTACGAGGGGAGGACCATAATATGGCCCTCCTATATTGACTCCCAGGTGCCAAGGTCTAGGGGGAGGAGGGTCCCGCTTGACCAGGCCGTCCCGTCCCCCAGCGTAGAGGAGATTGTAAGGGCCGCTAGGGAGCTCGGCCTGAACCCGGTTGTCGAGGAGAAGGCTCATCCCCCCCTGTGGCACCAGGCAAAGGCAAGGGTCATAGTTGACAAGAGGCTCGGGAGGTCTGGGACCATAAGGGCGATCGCAAGTAAGGTGAAGGAGCTAAGGAGATCATAACATATACGCGTAAGTGCTTTATATAATATCCGCTGCCTAAGGCCGAGCGCCTGCCATGCCGTCGTGGCCGATGGAGGAGAAGCCGCTGCTCGTCTTCTGGGAGACCACGAGGGCCTGCCCTCTGGCCTGCATACACTGCAGGGCGGAGGCCATAACGAAGCCCCTCCCAGGCGAGCTCAGTCACGAGGAGGGCGTCTCCTTAATTAACCAGGTCGCGGAGTTCGGGAGGCCATACCCAGTCCTCGTGCTCACAGGCGGTGACCCCCTGTCGAGGCCTGACCTGTGGGACCTCGTAGCCGAGGCAAGAGGGCTTGGCGTCCCGGTTGCCATGGCCCCAAGCCCGACACCTAATCTGTTAGATAACGTGGGGAGAATAGCAAGGGAGGGGGTCTCAGCGGTTTCCATAAGCGTGGACTCCCCTGAGCCCGATGTCCATGATAAAGTCAGGAGGTTCAAGGGTTCCTGGAATGCCGCTGTGGCTGCCATTAAGGGCCTCCAAAGGCTCGGCGTCAGGGTTCAGGTTAACACTGCCGTCATGAGGTCAACGGTCAGGGGACTGCCAGGCATGGTTAGGCTGCTTAGGGACCTTGACGTAAGGACCTGGGAGGTCTTCTACCTCGTCCCTGTCGGGAGGGCAACCTGGGACGAGGACCTGACCCCCCAGGAGTGGGAGGACGTAAGCGCCTTCCTCTACGAGGCGAGCAAGTACGGTATCACCGTCAGGACATCAGAGGGGCCAATGTTCAGGAGGGTCTCGCTCGTGGCAAGCTACGCCGAGAGGAATGGCCTCAGCATCAAAGGAGTCCTGAGGCTTGGCCCGCTGTACTCAGAGCTTGTCGAGTCCCTATGGTCACAGCTTGGCAGGGCTGAAGGCCCGCCGGGCTTCGAGACGGGTGGGACAAGGGATGGGCTCGGGGTAATCTTCGTGTCCCATGACGGTCTCGTCTACCCTAGCGGCTTCCTCCCCATCACAATCGGAAGTGTTAGGAAGTCGAGGCTTGTCGAGCTCTACAGGCGCTCAGAGCTCCTCAACAGGATAAGGCGCTCAGAGCTCAGGGGGAGGTGCGTGGCCTGCGAGTTTAGGAGGGTCTGCGGCGGGTCGAGGGCCAGGGCCTTTGCGAGGTGGGGCGACCCCCTCATGGAGGACCCAGCCTGCCCCTATGAGCCGGGGTCGCTTAGCTCTGTCGACCTCAGGGAGGTGCTCGGGCCTTGGCATCCATGAGCCCCTTGGAGGTAAGGATACTGATGAAGCTCCAGTACGAGTTCAGCGTAACCGCCAGGGACCCCTACTATGAGGCCGCTTACTCGCTGGGTCTGGACGAGGACGAGCTCCTAGAGGGCCTCAACGCGTTATCAGGGGCAGGCGTCCTCAAAAGGGTAGGCTTCTACGTGAACTACAGGTCCCAGGGGCACGAGGCCGCCCTAGTCGCCTTCAGCTCCCCTGACCCCGAGGCGGTCGGGGCCGCTGTAGCCAACGATGAGCTGGTGACGCACGCCTATCTAAGGGACGACCCTGACTATAACGTCTGGGTTGTAGTCAAGAGGGCAAGCCTAGGCGAGCTTGTCAGGGCGGCCGAGGAGATCTTGAGGGCTTCTAGCTCCAGGGGGTTCATAGTGCTCAGGTCAGCGAGGACGTACAAGCTAAGCGTCAAGTTCGACCTTGAAAGGGGGATCTCAAGATCTGGCCCCTACTCCACGATTGTACAGAACCCAAGGGGGCTAGGGGACCTGGGCGTGCCCCCTGAGGTCCCAAGGGCCCTTGCCAGGATGCCAATCTCAAGGAACCCATATGCCGGTATAGCGTCACGTCTTGGCCTCGACGAGGGGACGCTCATCTCCTTGATACCTGGGCTCCTGAAGGCAGGCGTCCTAGCTGACCCAGGGGCGGCCATAGATGGCGAGGCGGCAGGCTTCAGGTTCAATGGGATGGTCCTGTTGGAGCCCGAGGGGCCTGCTGAGTCCCTCTGCGAGGTGGCCTCCAAGTACCCTTACACTACCCACGTCGTCTTGAGGGAGCCATACCCGCCTCAAGCGTGGAGGTACCCATGCTATGCGATGATACATGCGGTCAGGAGGGACCTGGTCGACCAGGCTGCCAGCGAGCTGGCCTCACTAGCTGGTGCGAGGGGCTACAGGGTCCTCTACAGCCTGGGTGACCTCAAGCCCAGGGTGGTGAGGTGATGTGATACCGGTCAGCGTGATGGTCACTGGGAAGGGGACGGTCTCAGTTAAGATAAAGGGCAGGTACGGCCTGGGGAGCCCTTCAAGGTTCTCAGGTGAGCTGAGGCCTGTCGTGTTCTGGAACATAACGTACGCTTGCAACCTCAGGTGCGAGCACTGCTACATGGACGCAGGGCCTGTGCCCAGGCCGGACGAGCTTAGCAGACACGAGCTGATCAGGGTCGCGAGGGAGATAGCCGACCTGGGCCTGCCTCTCGTCATATTCAGCGGCGGCGAGCCCCTCACCAGGGGGGACTTCTGGGACGTAGCCCAGGAGCTCTCTGGGAGGGACAGGCCAAGGATAGCCCTGAGCACGAATGGAACCCTGGTAACCAGGGAGGTCGCAAGAAGGCTGTCCCAGCTTGGCTTCGACTACGTCGGGGTCTCACTTGATAGCCTCGCCGCAGAGCTTCACGACAGGTTCAGGGGCGTAAGTGGGGCATTCGAGGCAACCCTGAGGGGCATAAGGAACGCCGTGGAGGAGGGCCTCGAAGTCGGGATAAGGACTACGGTGACCAGGTGGAACAGCGCTGAGGCCCCAAGGATGGTTGACCTAGCTGCGAGGCTGGGGGCCAGGAGGGTGAGCTACTACGTACTTGACTCGATAGGGAGGGCGAGGCTAATCAGGCACGACCTGCCAAGCCCGTCCCAGCTAAGGGAGTTCGTGGACTCCCTGGTGGAAAAGGCCAGGGAATACGAGGGAAAGGTTGAGATAGAGCTGGTGAGGTCAAACTTCACCGGCATTTATGTGGCTGACAGGCTCTCCAGGGGCCAAGGAGAGTTTAGGCAGTACCTCTCCTTGATCAGCGCCCAGGGTGACTGCGGCAGGAAGACAATTAGCATATACCCTGACGGCACTGTAAGGCCTTGTCAGTTCGTCGACCAATACGTAGTTGGTGACCTCAGGAGGCAGAGCCTCAGGGAGGTCCTCAGCTCAGATAATGATGCCCTGATGAAGTTCGTTCACCTCTACGAGGGCCTCAGGGGGCCCAGGTGCGGCTCCTGCCCATTTAAGCTTGTCTGTGGGGGCGGGAGCAGGGGGAGGGCTGAGGCATTGACCGGCGACTTCTGGGGCGACGACCCCCTATGCTTCATAGACCCGTTTGAGGTAGCCAAGAGGTGGGGGTACCCATGACCTTCATCCCCCTATTCATCGACTTCAGGGGAAAGGGTGTTGTTGTCTTTGGCGGAGGTGCCGTAGGCACCAGAAGGGCGCTCGAGTTCGCAAGGGCTGGGGCAAGGGTAACTGTCGTAGCGGAGAGGTTCAGCCAGGAGCTCGAGGTCGCGGCGAGGGCTGGGGAGGTGGAGCTCGTGAGGGCCTCCCTGAGGCCGGGGGATGACCTGTCAAGGCTCCTAAGGGGTAGGACTCTCGCCGTGATAGCAACGTCCGACCCGACGCTCAACAGCTACCTGGCTAGTTCCGCTTCCTCGGCCGGCCTACTCGTCAACAACGCGACCGAGGCCGCTGAGGGGGACGTCGTGTTCCCCTTCAGGGCTGAGCCCCTGCCAGGTCTCCACATAGCGGTCACTACGATGGGGGCCTCGGGCGTAGCCGCGAGGTGGGCTAGGGACAGGGCCTCTGCCTGCCTGTCCTCAGATAGGGAGCTAATGACGCTCCTGGAGGTCATGAGCGCCTTTAAAAGGGAGCTCAAGACTAAGGTGAAGGATGCCAGGACAAGGGTTAGCCTCTACTTTAAGGTCGAGTCCGACCTGACCTTCAGGGACCTGGTCTCGAGGGGGGACCTAGAGGGGGCCCTGAGAAGGGCGCTTGATATAGCGGGGCTCCCCTACTAGTCCCCCCGACGCGAGCCTCCTTAGGACCTCGGAGAGGGGCCCGTTGTCGCCCTTCCTCATGCC
>JBMFIT010000028.1:0-17800 GCA_049974445.1 Acidilobus sp. | reverse complement strand
GGCATAGCCTCCCCGAACCCCGTCACGTAGGAGCCGACTATAGGGGTCACGTTAACGACCTCAATACCTGAGTACGGGGTCTCGCTGTAGGCCTGTGTTGAGTTCACTATTGAAGACCTGTGATAGTGGACGGTCGCCTTGTCAACCACGAAAGCGCCGACGACAACATCACCCGGGACCACGTACGGGTTCCTGCTGCCGGCCGTGCCTGAGAGGATCGCGGCCTTCACGTTAAACAGGGTGTCCATCAGGGTAGTCGCCTCAACCGCTGAGTACTCCTTCTCCCCGCTCCTCACGAGGACCACGGGCTTCCCCTCTATCGCCCCCACGTAGAACGAGTAGCCGCTGTAGTTGACTATGGCGACCAGCCTCATCTGCGCTAGCACTGGTGCCATCTCCATGGCCATCGGGGTCACTATCCCTATCCTAGGCGTCCTGAGTATCCGCTCAAGGGCCGACGTGGTGTTGGCGCTGCCGTTAACGAAGGAGTACCTGGCCCCTCTCGGGACCAAAGGGGAGGGGGCAACCCAGGCGTGGAAGGCAGGAATGAGCTCGCCCAGGAGGAACCCCGCGACCAGTGCCAGCAAGACGGCCCCGGCCAGACCCGCCCTGCTCAAGCGGCATCCCAGCTGGAGTTCTACGCATGTTCCTTATAACCTATCATCCTCCAGTGACCATGAAATTTAACATGATCATGTTAATTTTATAACATATAGGCTGTTAAAGCTAGCTAGGCCGCTTCAATGTAGGGCACCTTTACGTGGCGTCGTTAAGAGGGCCGGCATGAGGGTGAGGTACCCGTTGAGCATTCAGCGCGGCTGCCAGGGAGGGCTGACCAGCCGTGAGGTTGATGAGGGTGAGTGCGGTGTGCCGAGAACCCGTGGGCCGCCCAGGGGAGCCCTCAACCCTCAGGCAGGTAGGAGGCCAGCGGGCCTAGGGCTGAGGCGGCCTCTCCGAGATCCCGGCCTCGACCTCCTTTCTCCTCTCGGAGAGGAACCTCTCTATCTCATCAACTGAGGGTATCTCGTTAGCGCCGAGCCTCGTCACCTTCAGGGCAGCGACGGCCTGGGCGAAGACGAGGGCCTCCCTGAGCCTCTCGCCCCTCGAGAGCTTCAGAAGCAGGGTTGCCGCGAAGGCGTCCCCGCTGCCAGTGGAGTCCCTGACTACGTCGACCTTGAAGGCCGGCATGTAGCCGGTGAAGTCCTCGCTCAGCGAGTAGAGCCCCCTCGGGCCCATCTTCACTATGACAGTGGTCGGGCCCACCTTCTGTATTTCAGCGGCGCACTGGGCGGGATCCTTGATGCCCGTCAGGTTGTCGCACTCCCTGCTGTTCAGCTCGACTATGTCGACGAACTTTATGAGGCTCCTGAGCGCCTTCAGCCCGGCCATGCTGAGCCTCCTGCCGGGGTCCCAGGAGACCATGGCGCCGAGCTCCTTCGCCCTCACGGCGGCCCTGAGCGAGGTGTCAGGCCTTAGGCTCGCTATGTGGATGAAGTTCGCCCTCCCAATAACCTTCTCATCTATCTCGTCGGGCTCGAGCTTCTCCGCGCAGCCCTTGTAGCCGTAGAGTATGAGGTTGCCCTCCTTATCAATCATGAGCACCGAGAAGCCCGTTGAGCCGAAGCCTATCCTCAGCCCCGATATGTCTACCCTGTTCTTAAGTAGCTCCTCGACTACCTGCCTCCCGAAGTGGTCAAGGCCAACCTTTGTGATTATCCCTGACCTGCCGCCCAGCTTCGAAACTATGAGGGCTACGTTTACGGCGGAGCCCCCTGGGCCCGTGCTCTGCTCGAGTATGTCAGCCTCCTCGTCAGGGGAGGCGAACCTGTCAACAGTGAACCTCAGGTCGACCAGGGAGTGGCCAACTGCTACCACGTCAAGGTCCTTCTTGACTTCCATGTTACATCCTTACCCTTCACTCAAGCCCGAACCTCTTAACCGCTTCCTCTGGGCTCAGGCCTTCGTGGACTACCTCCACGACGGCCCTTGCCATCGCCTTTATGTCCTTGGCCCTGAAGACGTTTCTCCCAACGGCAACGCCGCTCCCGCCCGCGCCCAGGACGTTGCTGACGTCAACGAGGAAGTCAAGGGGTCTGTCCCTGACAGCGCCTCCGCTCATGACGACGGGTATCCCCTGTGCCATCTCAACGACCTTGGCGAAGGTCTCCCTCGAACCGGTGTAGTAGGTCTTTATGAGGTCAGCGCCCACCTCAACGGCCGCCCTCACCCCGTACATGACTATCTCGGGGTCGTACCTGTTCTTTATGTGCCTCCCCCTCGGGTATGCCAGCTGGAGGACCGGCATCCCATAGGCCTCAGCTCCCTCCTTGACGGCAAGCCAGCTCTCCACCATCTGGTCCTCGTGCTCGCTCCCCCAGTAGACGGTGGCTGCGACCGCGTCGGCCCCCAGGGCGACTGCGTCCTCGACCGTCGCGACCCTGCTCTGCAGGTGAACGGCGTCCTCAGGCCTCAGCTCCGTCTTGCCTGTGAGCTTTATTACGAGGGCCACCTTGCCGGCCCATAGGTCACTGGTGAGCCTGGCCATGCCTGGGAGGAGCATTATCGCGTCGACGCCTGCCTCAACGACGGCCTGGAGCACGTTCCTCGCGGCGAGCCTGTCCCCTGGGAAGTCCTTGGGCCCATGCTCCATCCCGTGGTCGAAGGCGAATATGACAGCCCTGCCGTCCCTAAGTATCCTGCCGAGCCTCACCCTCACGCCGACCGCACCGTAGTTAACTCCTGGGTGAGTCAATCCCTGTCACACTGGCGCAGGGGTAAGACAACAATATAAGTGCCTACATCCTAGCCATGGGTACAGCCTTGGCGTGTGGGACGGCCTCGATAGCAATAACTGGGGCAAGCGGCGTGAGGTATGGGATAAGGTTGGTCAGGGCTGCCTCCGAGGCCGGAGTGAAGCTCACGGGGATTGTGGTCACCAGGTCAGCCGAGCTAGTTGCCGAGGCCGAGGAGGGGCTGGCGAGGAGGAGGCTGAGTGAGCTCCTCTCCCCCTACGGGCCAGTCTACCCCGAGGAAGACATCACCTCCCCCCTTGCGAGCTCAAGCAGCGCGCCTGACTGCATGGCCATCGTCCCCGCCAGCATGAAGACGGTAGCGATGATAGCCTCGGGCCTCGAGCTTAACCTGGTTGCCAGGGCAGCGCTTTCAATGCTCAGGCTTAGGAGGCCCCTCGTTGTCGCTTTCAGGGAGACGCCCCTGGGGGTGGCCGAGCTGAGGAACCTGCTCAGGCTTGCCCAGATGGGGGCTGTAGTGATGCCGTTGGCCCCGGGCTTTTACCACCGGCCCAGGGGCATAGATGACCTGGTGGACTTCATGGTCGGCAAGGTCCTGGACGCCTGGGGGGTTAAGCATGACCTCTACCGCAGGTGGCGGGGCCTCAGATCTCCTCCAGGCCCTTCTTCTTGAAGCCTAGCGACGTGGCGAACTTCGCCTCCTCCTGCAACTCCTCCTCAAAGCTCTTCATAGCCCTTGCCTTGGCCTCAACGGCGAAGGCGCACCTGCCGTCGGGCAGCATAGCCCTCTTCTCACAGTAGGCGAACCTGCACTGAGTCCCCACGCACCTGTCGCCGACGAGGGCGCACATGGCAACCTTCACGGGCCTTCCCCTGTAGTACTCGGTCGTGAACCTCAGCGCCTTCTGGGCGCACCTGAAGAACGGACAGAGCGGGCTGCACCTGTCGCCTATGGGCTTCGGCTTAGGCTCCTGCCTAGCCTCAACAGCTGGGCCTGACGAGGGCCTGTCGTTCGTCGGCCTCCCCTGCGGCCCTTGGCGGCCGCTCGGCCGCTGGTCGCCTGGGCTCAACACTAGCACCTTCTATGGCTGACCAGTGTAGAGTTAGGGCCGAAGCCATTTAAACATTATATAGGTAGGCCTGGCTGGGCCTGAACCCGCCGTGGCGAGCACGAAGGTCTTCCTAACGCTGTGGCTCACCCTCCCTGCCCTCACAAGCTCCACAGGGTCGAACGCCACGTCAGGGCTGTAGTAATGGATTACGAATGGGGCGTGCTCAAGGCCAGGGCCCCTCCGATATGCGACGAAGGAGGCCCCGTACTTGAGCCCTGACCTGACGATGAGCCCCCTTGACCTCAGGTCCCTGTAGACCAGGTAGGCCCCGTACATTTCACCCCTGATCCCTAGCCTCTCAGCCAGCTCAGCTTCACTGAGCTCCTTTCCCCCCTCGTCCTCAACAACAAGCCTTCCGGTCTCGGCAAGGTACAGGGCCTCCATGGAGTCCAGCACGAGGGGGGACGAAACGGAGGACGGGTCCCTTACCTTCTCAACCCCTAGGGGTTGACCGTAGAACCCCGATGAGTACAGCTCGCGGGCCTCCTCAACCGACAAGACTATGACCTTTCCACTGACGATCCTCGCTCTGGCCAAAGGAGGTCAGCCGTACATGCCAAGGCCAACGAGCCTCACGTAGGTCGACGCGTTGTAGGCGCAGTCGACGGCGTCCTCAAAGGCGTCAATAACCTCCTTGAATATCATCATCTTGGCCGGGTCTGAGGCGTACGCTGCGATTATCCTGGCAAGGGCCTGGCGGTATATGCTGTCGGCCCTAGCCTCGGAGTCCGCGGCGATCACGAACTTGTCGTCTATGAGCTTCCTCCTCATGGCGGGGTCCCTGGGCGGGGCCTCGGATGCCCTGAGTATGTCGACCACTGCCATTGACGAGCTCTGGAGCTCCCTGAGGAGGGACCTCACGTTCTCAAGCAGCTCTGCCAGCGGGGACCTCTCCAGGCTCAGAAGGAGCAGGAGCCTGTAGGTCCCTGCCTCAAGCCTGCTCATTATGCACTCGAGCTGAAGGGAGGCCTCTATGAAGAACTCCTTGTAGGGGATCACCGTCAGCCTGCCGTTGACCATGAAGTCAAGGATCCCCTCCCTCCCCTTGCTCACCACATCCTTAAAGGCCATGAGGTCCTGCCTGTATATCTTCTCCACGGACTCGGCGTTGGGCGACTTCCAGTCTATGCCATGGAGCAGGAAGGTTGTGGCGTCCTCAACCCCCTGGGACATGGCCATTAGCCTCTCTAAGAGAGTGGATACAGTAATGCTTGCTGCCACCGCTAAGCACCGACCAGGCACTCACGCACGTTATAGCCATATAAGCGTATCTTCCAGGCATGAAAGTAGGGAAGTAGATGACCAGGAAGCTCTTAGTCTTCGACTGTAGCTCGGTCAGGGTGCTAGAGGTCAGCGACCTCCCCCGGCTTGACAGGCTCGTCAGCGGCAGGGCTGCTATAGCCCTCATAGAAGGGGACGTCCTGGCCTCCGGGGTTGTTGAGGTGAGGCCCCCAGGGCAGGCACCGCAGCCAGGCGCTGAGCCCACGTCCCATCAGCCCGCGGGGCAGGAGCAGGAGCCGACGCGAAAGGGTGTCATGATTGCCGTCCTAGACCAGATGTTCAGGGGGTACTTCGCGGACGTGCTCGAGAGGATGGCGCCAGAGGCCGAGGTCCATGAGGTCGTTGGCCGTGGAGTCCAGGAGACCGTGAGGGCCAACGACAGGAGGTACCTTGAGCCCGCCACCAATGACTTTGACGTGCTAAGGGTCGTCCAGAGGCTCGCGTCGACTGGGCAGCCCATCATCTTCTTCACCGGTGACAAGAGGCTGGCCTCCCAGGCCCAGGTCCTAGCATCATCGATGCCGAACCTCAGGGTCGCCTACATGCCCCCAAGCGAGTTCCCAGGCAAGGAGAGCCTTGCCCAGGCCATGGTGGATGAGGTCAGGAGGGCTCTAGCTGGGCCTCAGAGGCCCCAGTCCTGAAGCCTGAAACGGGCCACGACCCTCACGTCGACGATAATAACCCCCTCGATGCCCCTTACCACACCAGATGCGGTCCTCTTGACCCTGTACGCCTCGCTCGGCGTCGTCCCAGGCGATATAGCGAGGATGACCTGGACTAGGCAGAAGGAGCCTGCCCTGTCGACGTAGGCCTTCACGGGGCCTGCGAGCTGCCTGAGGCCGGTCATCACTACAGCCTCAGCGGCCGTCGACAACCGCGTCCATGGAGTCGTGCGCGACGTCATCCCTAACTACCACGAGCCTTGCGTACCTGCCCTCAGCCAGGGCGATGAGGACTGAGGAGGCCGAGCCGGCAGGCAGGAGTCGCGAAGACCCAGCCGGCGTGATCCTGAGGTTGAGACCAACGCCCCTGCCATGGCCTGCGTCACGAGGGCACTAGCACAGCTGAGCTCACCAGGCCGCCCCGTGAGTCACCTCAGGGTGGGGGCAGGGCCAGCGGTGTAGGACAGCGGCCGGGGCCACGTATAAGGCTTAGGCTAATGGCCCTCCAGCTCCCGCCTCAGCTCCTCTGCCCTCTTCGTGGCCTCAAGGACTGCCTCCATGAGGGTCCTCTTCAGGCCGTTGCCCTGCATCACCATAATGCCCCTTATGGTCGTGCCCCCGGGCGTCAGCACGAGGTCCCTGAGCATGTGAGGTGACCAGCCCTTCTCAAGGAGCCACCTCGAGGTCCCTAGCATAGCGTGAAGCGTGGCCCTGTAGGCCAGGTCCCTTGGTAGACCGGCCGCTATACCCCCTAGGGCTAGGGCGTCGACAACCTCCGCTATGAAGGCAGGCGCGCTGCCGCTGAGTGCTGTGAGGGCGTCCAGGTACCTCTCGTCGACCCACTCAACGACACCAAGCCTGGCAAAGACCTCCTCCGCGGCCCTCCTGGCCACCTCATCAGCCCCTGGCCCGGCCGCCAGAGCCGTGAAGCCCTGCCTGACCTCGACGTTTATATTCGTCATGCCCCTCATGACCTTGGCCCCAGACACCCTCTTGGCTATGAGCGACGTCGGTACCGCAGCCGCTAGGGTGACCACTGGCTTCCCTGAGAGCTGGGCCGCGACCTCGCTCACTACGTTAAGGACGACGCCGGGCTTCACAGCGAGCACTATAAGGTCAGCCTCAGAGGCAGCCCTGGCGTTGTCATCTATTGCCTCGGCCCCCGCCGCCCTGGCCTCGGCGAGGCTCCTCTCGCTCCTTGCCGTAGCTATTATCCTGTACTCGGCCCCTGACCTAAGGAGACCCCTTATTATGGCCCTGCCTATAGTGCCGGCCCCAATTATGGCGATGCTTTCTACCATGGTCCTTAGGCATCCAAGGAAGCCGAGGGCTTAAAACCTCATGGATAGGCCTGCTGCTGTCTTGTTATGAGGTCTGATACGAGAGACGGGAACGCTACGTTAACCAGGAACAGAGGCCCCTTTGGGTACCGTCTTCACTCCAATACACCTGCGGCAACGTAATTAGAGCCGCAAAGCCAACTATGACGAAGAGGGCTGTGTGCCGAGAACCCATGGGCCGCCCAGGGGAGCCCTCAACCCTCAGGGGGCCAGCAAGACCCTCAGGGCCCGAGATATTGGAATTAATCTCGCGTAGACTGTTTAGCCTGGGAGGCGTCGTGTCGGGCCTCAGCTCTGATGGCCTCAGGCTTCTGAGCCAGACCATGGACATGCCTTCGATATTCGTGCTAGGGGCCCTTGAGGGTACCCTATGGCTTGACGAGCTCGTCGAGGTCAGGGAGATCGAGGGTCCGTCAGTCGTAGCCCTGCTCAGGTCACCGTACAGCGGGGAGTACTACGTGGACGTCGTCTGCGGGGTGAGGTGTGGTGCCCGCGTCGCCGAGGCCGTCAGCTCCTACCTGTCCTCACAGGACTCCGCGTGGGTCTGTTCGTCTGACCCCTCACTGATCGACGAGCTGGCCTCGAGGGGCGACAAGGTCGAGGATACTATTGTTTTCAACGTGATGATGGTCAACGCCATCGGCTTCAGGCCCGCGCCGAGGCCAGCTGGCTTTGACTTCACGGGCCTTGACGAGCACGACCTTGAGGCAGCCAGGGAGTTGCTGTCGAGCTGGGGCGAGGAGAGGGGCGCCTACGCCACGGACATGATAATGAGGGGTAACGCGTATGGCGCCTGGTTCGAGGGGCAGCTGATTGGAATAATCGGAACCTACGCGGCCACGGCCGACTGGTGGTACCTCGGCAACCTCTTCGTGGACCCAGAGTTCAGGGGGAGGGGCATCGGGAAGTACCTGGCCTCCCTGGCTACCTCAATGGCCCTCCAGCAGTCCAGGGAGGCCTACGCCACAATTGAGCACGACAACTCAGTCTCCCGGGCCACCCTGTCGAGGCTGGGCTACAGGACCCACGCGACCTCTCTTGTGGTAAGGATAACGCGGCCCCGCTAGCTCTCGTTCTGGGTCTCATCGACGTCGTATACCCTGTAGTCCTCCCCTCCCTCGAGTACCTCCTGGATCTTGCCGTAGAGGTCCTTCAGGCTCTGCTCGTCGTAGGCACTGACGGGCAGCACCTGGCCTATGTAGCCCGCTGAGTAGAGGGCCCTGGCTAGGCTCATGGAGAGGCTTAGCTCGAGGCCCTTGAGGAGCTTGGAGTCCCTCATCGCGTCCTCAAGGTAGCCCTCCTCATGTAGCCTCGGAAGGACGTCGTTTATCACGTCAGGGGAGAGGAGGTCGGCCTTGCTGATCACGTTGAGCTGGGGCCTCTTGAACCTCACGTTGACCGAGCTGGCGAGCGTCAGTATTGAGATTATGTCCACAGGGTCGTCGAAGAAGACGGCGTCCATCAGGAACACGGTCAGGGACTTGTCGTCCTGGACGACGGCGTCAAGGACGAGAGGGCCGCCCACCCTGTAGGCGAACGGCTCCAGCTGGCCTGGCGTGTCCATAAGCACGTAGTCAGCCCTGTACCCCTCTATGTCGCCCCTTATCTTATCCACGTAGCTTATCAGGGCATCTATCGCACTCACCAAAGCTCCGTTCGGGCCCAGGCCCTTCTGCATGAACTCCTCTGCCGTAACGTAGTCCCTTACGTCTACGTCCGGGTCGTACGGCAGCCTGTCTGCGGCTGGGTCGAAGTTGACCCTTACGACGGTTGCCCCCTGGGACTCCATGACTGACGCGAGCTGGGCTGTCAGGGTGCTCTTGCCCGAGCCTGCCGGGCCGACAATTATGACAAACCTCAAGCGCCGGACCTCCGGGACAGGGGATCCTCCACGCACACGCAGACCCGGGACGCGGGTCAGTTCGCGTGGGGGCTTGTCCCGGTCAGGGGAGGACGTTCTTGCCAGGGCTTAAGAGCTTTAACATGCCGTCAGGGAAGTCGCCAGCCTCGGGAAGCCCCTTTTTCAGGGGCGGGGAGCTGAGGAGTAGCGACTCTTCAAGTCCGCGATTATTCCTGAGAGCGGTATCTCGACGGGGCACGCAAGGTCACACCTCCCGCAGCCCAGGCACAACATCGCAAGGGCGGCCCCCCGCTCTACTCCCTCAGTTATCGCAGTCCAGCCGACGCCCATTGGGCCGCCGTAGGCGGTGCCACCCCAGCCATTAGCGACCTGGCCCCAGACTGGGCAGACGAACTGGCAGTAGCCGCACCTGACGCACCTGAGCTGCTCCCTGAGCGCTGTGTCCTTCAGCGCTTCCCTCCTCCCGTGGTCAAGAAGTATCACGTGGACCTCGACGGGCCCGTGGGCGCCGTAGACCCTCCTATGGCCTATGTCGCCGGTGCTGCTGGGACCCGCTATCACGCTGACGTACGTTGGGGGGAAGAGGCCGGCGAAGGCGGCCTGGACAAGCACAACCTTGAAAGCGTCCAGGAGCGTCGGCACGACCTTCTCAACGCCGGCTATTGCTATGTGTACCCTGGGGAGGTTCGTCACCATCCTTATGTTGCCCTCGTTCTCTACGAGTAATATCGCCCCCTCCCTGGCCGCGACCGCGTTGGCCCCGCTGACCCCCACGTCAGCCCTGACGAACTTTGACCTCAGGAACTCCCTTACCCTGGCCACCATCGCCTGAGGCGTGTCCGTATCCCTGACGTCAAGCCCAAGCCCCCTGAGAAGCCGCGCGACCCTCCTGACGGTCATGTGTATCGCAGGGGCTACCTGGTGCATCGGCTTGCCTCCCTCAAGCTGTACTAGGAGCTGGCCGAGGTCGGTCTCCCACACCTCGTTCCCCCTCGACTCGAGGTGCTCCCTGAGGCCTATCTCCTCGGCAGTCATTGACTTAGAAATGACTACCAGCCTCCCAGTGCCCACAATCCTCCCCACGATCTCCCTGGCCTGATCCACGTCCTCGGCAAGGTAGGTGTTAGCCCCGACGGCCTTAAGTGACCTCACTGCCTGCTCTATTAGCTCGTCAAGCCTGGCGATCGACGACTCCTTTATCCTCCTGACCTCCTTAGCAAGGTCACTTATGTCAGGCATGGAGGTCAGTATCCTCTTCACCCTGTCCTCGGACTCCGGCACATAGGCCTCCAGCGCCTCCCTGAGGTCCCTGTCGCTGAGTCTCCTGAGGACCTCGGAGGCGAAGGAATCCAGGGGGTCGCTCATACGGCCTCACCGACTAGCTCGGACAGGTCCAGGATCTCAACCCCAAGCCCCGCCCCCTCTGAGGCCCTCCTTATGTTGAGGTAACATATAGGACATGCCGTGACGACCCGCCTGCCAGTCCTGGCAAGCTCCTTTGCCCTCGTGAACGCTATTGATGAGGCTAGCGAGGGCATGAGGGCCTCAAGGGGGCCGCCGCAGCAGTAAGTCCACTCCCTCGACCTTGGGGGTTCCCTGACCTCGTAACCGGCACCTGAGAGGAGCCTCCTCGGCTCATCCATAACCCCGAGCCTCCTGGCGTAGACGCAGGAGTCGTGGATCACAACCTCGCCCGAGCCTTTGACAGTGGGCCTGACGAGGGCCATGTAGTTCACGGCCCTCAGGCCATCCCCCAGGGCCTCCTGGTACCCCCTTGTTACGGTCTCGTGGGTGTGAGGGTCGATGACAATTACCTCGTCGGCGCCCGTGGACCTGACGGCCTCAGCTACCCGCTTCGCGTGCCTCCTGAAGGCGTCGACTAGGCCATAGTCCCTCAGCAGCGCCCCGCTGTACATGTCTGACACGCCCGGGGCGTACATGAAGTCGACGCCTGACAGCGTGAGTAGGGAGGCTATTGACCTCAACACCCTGTTGGACCACTCTAGGAGTCCTTGGTCGGGGGACAGGAGGGGGAGCGACGAGAGGTCAAGGGCCCTCGAGGACGCCCTGGCCGCCCTCAGGAGCGCGTATGAGGCGGCCGTCGGGGCCTCTACCACCCTCAGGAGGTCAATAAGCCTCGCGATGTAGGGTACGAGCTGATACAGCGCGCCGGTGAAGAGGAGCCTCCTCGAGGGTTCCCTGGGAAGCGACAGGCCCTGTGACCACCTCGATGCGAAGCCCCCTGGGGCGGGCACGGGGTAACCCGTCCTGTCGCTCAGCTCCTCCATGAACTTCAGGAGCTCACGGAACTTCAAGCCGAGCACCTAAGGGCAAGGGGCTCAGAGGTAATTTTCCTCTTCCCCCTCGCCTCCCCCCTCCTCCCTCTCCCTGCCCTTGATGGTCCTCACGACCCACCTCTTCGAGTCCTCATCATAGACAGCGACGCCTCCCCTAACGAGCCTGTTGAACAGGGCGCTGGCCCTGTCGCCCATGCTGGCAGCCAGCTTATCTGAGACCTGCCTGGCGTCTGCGAGCTTGGTGTTCTCAAGCTCCGTCACGAACTTCCTCCAGAAGTCTGGGTCGATGGCGGCCTGGCCGTCGGGCAGCTGGAGGACGACGGCCCCCAGCCTCTCGAGCTTCGCGAAGAACCTGTCCGGCGCCCTCATGTAGGCCACGTCCTCACTGAAGACAACCCCCTGCCTCCTGAGCCTCTCGAGGGCGCCCGGCTGCTGCTCGGCGGTCGCCCCGGCCCTCTCCTGGGCGGCGGGCCTCTGGGCCCTCTCAGGCAAAGGAGGTGAGGCAGGCCTCTGCCTCATGGCCTCCTTGAGCTCCTCGACGTTCTCCTGTACCTCTGCGAGCCTCTTGGCGAGCTCGTCGACCTTCTGGGTGAACGGGTTAAGGACGTCCTGTATCGCCCTCTCAACCCTCTTGACAATCCTCTCCTCAATGACGTCCGGCGACTGCTGGGCCTGCGGGAGGGAGCCGGTAATGGCGGCCTCGACGTACGACTCCACGCTAGGGAAGCCTGCCTCCCTTGCCCTCTTGGAGAGGGCCTCGTACTGCTGGTCCGTAAGCTCGATCCTTATGACGGAGGTCTTCTGAACCTTAGGCTGTGCGGACACGAGGCCCCCTCCTACTATGTACGTCCGACGCTAATTAAGGGAGCTGAGCCCTGACGTGAAACGCTGAGCCAATAACCCAGCCGAAGGCGAGCCCGGCAAGGGCTGCCGCCATGAGGAGACCCAGGGCTATCCCGACCTCCCTCCTGAAGCTGGTCCCCTGGACGACGGAGCTGTAGAGGTGGAAGACCGAGAGCGCCGCGACGCCGAGGGCCACTGACGAGACCATGGCTATTACCGTGCTGCCTGTGATGAAGTAGGGCAGGGCCAGCACAATCGCCGTGATGAAGTACGATACCCCTGTGGCGGCAGCGCTGCCCCCGGGGCTCACGTGGCCCTCCTGCCTCGCCTGTATGAAGGCCGCCGCGGCCATGGATATGGCGGCCGAGAAACCCACCAGGAGGCCCGCGAGGCCGACAACGAAGGTCCTGAGGGTGGCGCCGAGGAAGCCCGCGTAGACCCCTATCAGCTCAGTTATTGCGTCAGCTATCCCCAGCGCCACGAAGCCGAGGTACTTGACCCTGACGTCGCTGAGCCCCCTTAGGAACTCGGACTCGTGGGACCTCTCGTCGGCAATTATCTCCTCAAGCCTCTGCCTGAGCCCGGGTGGCACCTTGGGCCTGAACGCCTCATAGGCCTTGACTGCGTTCTCCTCCCTCCTCTCAAGCAGCTGGAGGGTGAAAACAGGCCCGAAGACCCTGTAGAGTAGCCTGAAGAACCTCGGGGGCCTGGCTGCCCTGCAGTCCCTGCCAAGGAGCCCCCTCCAGAACTCGTAGTGGCCCCTCTCCTGCTCAGCTGACCTCATTAGCTCAATGGACAGGGGCGATCCCTCAGCCCTGGCCAGCTCTTTGTAAAGCAGGTAAGTGCTCAGCTCGTCCTCGCAGAACCGCTCCACCTGCCTCAGGTCACCCCCTGAGAGGCTCAAGGCCCTTCCGTGGAGTTGGCCTGCTGAGGGCTAAAACCCTCTGCCCTTACCCAGTGGCCTGGCAAGGGCAGGCGGCCCTTGAGGAGTAGAGGAGGACTAGGGCCAGGGTCTTCAGGTCAACGGTGCCAGAGGAGGCCGCTGAAAGGTACTCGCCGACTGTCATGGGGGCGAGCCTTATAACCTCGTCAGGCTCAAGGGCCTGCCTGGCCCTCGACAGGCCTGTAGCTATGAATGCGTGCTGAACCTCGTCGCTGTACCCAGGGCTGACGTAGGCCGAGTACATCCTCTCGAGCCTGGCGGCCCTGTAGCCTGTCTCCTCCTCGAGCTCCCTCCTGGCTGCCTCCTCAGGGGCCTCGCCGGGCTCCATCCTGCCGGCGGGGGCCTCGAGGACCCAGCCGTTCACAGCCGCCCTCCACTGCCTTATTAACAGGACCCTGCCGTCCTCAAGGACTGGAAGTATAACAACTGAGGGACCAAAGGCTACCCTGTCGGCTTCAAATGTGGCGCTGCCGTAGGAGACCGAGAGCCTCCTGAGGACAACCCTTTTGCCCCTGCAGATCTCGCGCTCAGACGTTACCCGCGGGCTCACCTGAGGTGGGACGTCAGCCAATCGAGCATCACCTTCAGATACTCGACCCTAGCTCTCGGCCTACCTGACCTGGTCAGGTCGTGGTTCTCACCTGGGAACAGGGCCATCCTGACCTCGGCACCGAGTGTCTTAAGGGCAGTGAACAGCTGAAGGGCCTGGCTGAGGGGACACCTGTAGTCCTCGAGGGCGTGCATGATCAGCAATGGCGTCGTTGCGTTCTCAATGTAGGTCAGTGGACTAGCCTTAACCATGAGGTCAACTGACCTCCAGGGCTGCTGCGAGCCGAGCTGATCCTGATCGAAGTACCAGCCTATGTCGCTTGCGCCCCAGTCGCTGTACCACTCGACGCAGCTCCTCTCAGTGACCGCGGCCCTGAACCTGGACGTATGGGTTATGACCCAGTTCGTCATGAAGCCGCCGTAACTGCCGCCGCCCACCGCTGACCTGGAGGGGTCGAGCTGGGGGAACCTGGTGAGCGCGTCGTCAACTATGGCCATGAGGTCCTCATAGTCAACGGTTCCCCACCTTCCCCTAATGTCCGCGAACTCCTCAGTGTAGCCGTCGCTTCCCCTCGGGTTACCGAAGATAACGGCAATGCCAGCGGAGGCGAGGACGTGGAAGGTGAACATGAAGCCGTAGCCGTAGCTCGTCTTGGGCCCCCCGTGAATGTATAGCATCCACGGGACCTTTCCCTCCCTACTGCCATAGGGCATCAGGACCCAGTAGTCAAGCTCTGTGCCGTCCTTGGCCCTCGCAGTCGCCTTTGTCGTCCTCAACAGGCCCCTGGACGTAACGAGGGAGGCATTGAAGTCCGTGACCTTCCTGGCCTGGCCGCCCCTCAGCTCATAGAGCTCGTTCGGCTCCCTCTCGTTCATCTGGAGATAGTACACACTGCCGTCAGGCGCGACGCTGTAGTCGTCGACCACCGCGTCCTCAGGCCTGAGGACTGGCTCGACGGCCTTCCCGTCGGCCCTGTAGAGCCACACCCTGCCAGCGTCGTGGACTGTGAAGTAAAGCCACCTACCTGACCACTGTATAGGCCTTGGGCACGAGGGCCCCCGACCCTCGCTGTTCACGCCATTGATGAGGTTCCTGTCAAGCCCTACCTCGACCTTTTCAAGTGAGCCAGTGGAGGGGTCAAGCGTGTAGAGCCCGTAGTGGCTTGAGAGCCCCCTCTCGAAGCGGTGCATCAGCACGGCCACCCTCGATCCGTCAGGTGACCAGGCAACGGATGCAACGGACACGTTGGCGAGGACCTGCCTGTCCTCTCCCGTCTTCATGTCAAGCAGCCTTACCTCGTCAACGTGAGCCCTCACCTCGTCAACCTGCTTGACGTAGACTATCCTCTGGCCGTCCGGGGACCAGTCGAAGAGGCTAAGGTCAACGTTATAGGAGGTCAGCGCCTCCGGCTGGCCGCCCCTTGAGTCGGTAACGTAGAGGTTCCTCGGCCTGTCAAATATGAAGCCCTCGCCGTTGAAGAAAGGCGGCAGCCGCTCAACTACCAGCGCCTCCCTCTTTGAGTAGTCCCTCCACTCCCCCTCGAGCTTCAGCGGCCTCCTCGAGAGGAAGGCGATCCTCCTGCCGTCAGGGGACCAGGTGGGCGCGGATATCGTGAAGGGCCACGAGAAGAGCTGGTACGCCTCCCCCGCTGGCTTCCTGACGACGAGAGAGGAGCTGGGCGGGACGCCCTCCTGCCTGACGATCCTCACGTGGGCTACGAGGGAGCCGTCGGGTGACCATGTGGGGCAGGTGTCCCCGGGGCCCGATGTGAGAGGGTAGTATGAGCCCCCGTCATAGTGCCATACCGCGCTCTCGTATCTGTTGTTCTCAAGGCTAACCCTGCTGACAACGAAAAGGGCACCCCTACCGTTAGGTGACGCGGAGGGGGATGAGACGAGTACGAGCCTGGATAGGTCCTCAGGGGCGAGGCCCTCCACGCCAACCACCTCACTGGGACTTCCTGAACCTAGAGTACACCCCTAGGAGCTCAAGGCCGGTCCTTATACCGACCTCGTTCGAGTACGGCGGCGACCCGAAGAACTCCCTCACCTCGGCCTCCCTGCCGAGCCCTATGAGCGGTATGACGTAAGCCAAATCCCTCGGCACTATCGCGGTCCCCTCAAAGGCCCTCCATACCCTTTCGAGGTTGCCGGCCTTCATCCACTCCCAGAGGACCCCTACCCCCTCCGGGTTCGAGGAGGCCCTGAAGGCGAAGATGTAGTTCTGCCTCTTAGTCGTAAGTATCCAGTCGAGCGCCTCCGTAAGCCTTGACCTGTCCCTTATCTGGGTCACCGCCGTGATCACCTTCACCCTCTCGGAGTCCAAGGCCTGCCTCTCGTACTCCCTCCTCAGGCCCTCCAGGTCGGCTGTGATGATAGCGTAGGCAGCGTAGACCGCCTGCCTCATGTCAGGCTCCACGTCCTTCCCGAACATCCTAGACAGCTCATCCGCGTAGCCCTTGTCCATTACGGCAAGCCTGAACGCGAGCCTCCCAAGCAGCTCCCTCATGGTCGGCTCCCTTAGCTCAGACAGCTCCCTCACCTTATTCCTGTGGACCTCAAGGGCCCCCTGGGAGAACCTCGCGGGGTCGATGAGGTAGAGCTGGAACAGCTCGTTGCTCAGCTCGTAGACCGGGAGGTAGTCGCGGCTCGGGCTCACCTTGTCGACCACGCTGAGGTAGTCGCCCTTCCCCACGACGCCAGCGAGTGCGAAGTTGTAATAGTCGTTGAGGAGCCCGTAGAGCTCAAGGGGGTTAAGCGACCTGTCCAAGGTCCCGAGGTCCCTGTAGAGGACCCTGTAGAAGCCTGCCCTGTCCAGGTTTACCTTGAGGGACCTGACCTCCTCACCGACGTCTACAACCTCCTCCCTGCCCCTCATGAACGCGTCTACCCTCCTCCCGTTCACGGCCATCGTGACAGGGACAAGGTAGGTCTCGTCGGGCAGGGAGCCGCTCAGGGAGAACCTCCTCTGCCTTAGGTGAACCCTTCCCCCCTCGGCCCAAACCTCAAGGTAGGGGTAGCCAGTCTTCATGACCCAGCTCTGCATGAGGTCCACGACGGGGACGTTAGTGAACGGCGCTATGGAGCGCCACAGGTCGTCTGCGGTCGCGTTCGAGTAGGAGTAGTGCTCAAGGTATGATGAGAGCCCCTTCCTGAACGACTCCCCAAGGAAGTACTCGACCATCCTAAGTACGCTTGCCCCCTTGCCATAACTTATCTCGTCAAAGATGGCCTCTATCTCGCTCGGGCTCGTGACCTCGACGTGTACTGGGTGGGTCGTGCTAAGGGAGTCCCTGAGCATGGCACCGTCGGTCTCCCCCATGAGGAACGACTCCCACATCCTCATCTCGGGGGCGAAGGAGTCAACAGCCTTGTAGCTCATGAATGTCGCGAAGCTCTCGTTGAGCCACAGGTCGTCCCACCACTTCATGGTGACCAGGTCACCGAACCACTGGTGAGCTATCTCATGGGCCACCACATTGGCTATCGACCTCCTGGTAGCTAGGTCGGCGTCCTCCGGGGCCAGGAGGGCGTACTCCCTGAACGTTATGGCGCCCCAGTTCTCCATGGCGCCGAACGCGAACTCGGGCACCGCTATCAGGTGCATCTTTGGAAGCGGGTAAGGGATGCCGAAGTACCTCTCGTAGAACTCCACGCTCCTCCTTGCGGCCCAGAGGGCGTGGCGGCCGAAGCTCGCCTTTCCATGCGGGGCGGCCACTATGTACCTTCCCCTCGGGTCGACCAGCTCATCCCACCTCCCTATGCCCAGGTAAAGGAGGTATGTTGACATGGGTGGTGTCTCGGCGAACTCAACGACCTTCCTGTCGCCACCTATAGTGACCCTCTCTATAGGCATATTGGATATTGCGTGGAGGTCCTTAGGCACCCTCACGCTCAGCTTGAACCTCGCCTTGTAGGCAGGGTTGTCAACACATGGGAACATCTTCCTGGCGTGTACGGACTCAAACTGGGTTGAAATGTAGTAGTCGCCTCCGTTTCTTGCCCTGTAGATGCCGACTAGCCTCTCCGCGGCCTCGCCGTCGAACTCGACCTCGAGCACGCCGGAGAGCCTTCCAGTCCTTACGGTGACGCCTCCTTCGTCCTGCCTGAACTCAACCTCCCTGCCGTTGGCCCTGACGGACGTGACCTTCAGGCCCTCTGC
>JBMFIT010000027.1:0-18036 GCA_049974445.1 Acidilobus sp. | reverse complement strand
GTATGAGAACCAGTACACGGTCGAGGGGCTAAAGACCATATCATATGAGGTGATCGAGCAGGCCAAGGGCTTCGATAAGGTCTTCGTCCCCGCTGGCACGGGCCTCCTAGCCTTTGCTCTGTGGAAGGGCTTCTCTGAGGCCGCTGAGGCCCTGATGTCAAGCGAGCCTGAGCTCGTTGCCGTTAGCATAAAGGGCTCTCCTGAGCCAACAGTCCTTAGGCTCACGAAGGGGATCAGGGAGCTTCAGGTCGAGCCTGACGAGGTAGTGGGAGCTGCCGTTAGGTTGGCCAGGAGGGGAGTATACGCAAGGCCAATTGCGGCTGCGGCCTTTGTAGCAGCCCAGGTCGAGGGCGGCCTTGCCGTCATTACCGGAGGCCTGAGGAAGCCAGCGAGGTCACACAGGTCCATCACTGACCTTCAACTGAAGGTCCTTTCAGTCCTCAAGGAAATGCCTCAGGGGGCAACGGCATATGATGTGTGGGAGAGGACTCACGAGCACAGCCTACGCGGCGTCTACAAGGCGCTGGAGGCCCTTGTCGACGAGGGCAGAGCATGCGCGAGCTATGCCCTCAAGGGGAGGAGAAAGGTAAAGATCTACAGGGCGTGCGACGGGAAAAACTTAAGCCTTCGGTAGACAAATATTAGTGGTGTACAACGTTGAGCGCGCGCTCGGGCGAGTCCTCTGAGGAGGTCTCAAGGGATCTTGAGAGGGCGGAGGAATACGAGGCCACCATAGCCGGCGGCACTGTCCTAGGCGCAAACAGGTATCAGATCAGCACAGGCGTGATCATAGCAGCCAGATACGCAGATAAGCTGAGGAGGGTCGCCCTCGTCGCTTTAGGCAAGTACGTCCCTAAGGACGTCATAATAAGGGACGTGGCTGAGCTGAACAAGGAGCTCTACCACGAGATCGTTGAGAAGAGGAAGCTTGGCAAGCTTGACCTCATAAGGGTCACCGTGACGCTCCATTATGATGAGTCTGATAAGAAGCTGGTCTTTGACGACGTGAAGATATCAGTGTTCGTTGACGAGGAGAAGTGCAGGGAGCCCTACGAAAGGGAGGTCGATGAGCTGAAGCAGAAGCTTGACGAGCTTACGGCCGAGAACTCAAAGCTCAAGGACACCGTTGAGAAGATCAGGCAGGTGTTGTCGTCCTAATCGCCTCAAGATATTGTCCACTGTTTTTAAACCCTTATTGGTTATCCGATATAGGGAGCTGGAATTGAAGGTAGCAGTGCCCGTGGGGGAGGACTGCAGGACGCCCTCAGTTATTAGGTCAGGCTACTTCCTGGTGCTCGAGTTCCCACCTGACGGGACGAAATTGATCTCCTCAGAGTGCCGCCGGGTTGATGCCAACCCTCCACAGGAAGGCAGTCATAGACATTACCGTGAGCTCGATGAGGAAGAGCATGAGCACGGTCCTGAGCACGCTAGGTGGCACCTAGCCGTTTTGAACGCGCTCAAGGACGTCGATATTGTTATAGCCCCCCATATGGGGCCTACCATGGTCAGAGCCCTCCAGTCGTTGGGGAAAAGGATCTTGACAGGGCTCTACGCCAGCGATCCCTCCGACATAAGAGAGTTCTTAAAGGAGGTGGGGGTCTTCCCTAACAAATAGCCTAGTTCAAAAATGAGAGCTTAAGAACTATTCCAGACTTCTATCGGCGGACCCTATAGTTACGTCCTCAGGCTGAAACACTTTGACTATGTGCTCGAAGGCCTTGTAGGGGTCCGTGTGAGCTCCACAGCTATAGACGTCAACGGTGGCAAAGCGGTACTCAGGCCACGTGTGGATAGTTATGTGGCTCTCAAGTACTATCGCGACCGCGCTAACGCCATCTCCTATCTTCCAGCTCTTTATGTCAAGTATTGTCATGCCACCCTCCTCTCCTGCCCTCCTCAGCGTCTCCTCGACTGTGTATGGGTCACGTAGGGCCTCAATGTTACGGCAGCCTTTAAGGTTACCGTACACGTGGCGGCCTATTACCTTCGGCCCTGCCATGCTGGCATTCTGCAGGCTCTGCACGAGACCCCACCCCCTATATAAGGGTCCTTTATGCTATAACCCCCCTATGCTTTTAAGCGTTGCCCCTTCCCCTGCTCCCAAACCGAAGGTGGGAGGCCTTGGAAGACATCTACCAAAAGGACCCACTTGACCTCATGGACTCTATTATGATAAGGCTAGACATGATAGAGAGGTATGTCAGTGAGCTCGCCTCGGCCCAGAAGGCGCCTGGTAAGATGGTCGCCATAGCGACGCAGATGGAGTCAATTAGGGATACGCTGGTGGTGTTGAGGGAGAAGTGCAGGGGCCTTACGACTCGGCCTCCTTACCAGCCATGAAGTCCTCATAGGTGAACTTGGGTTCCTGCCCCGGCGGCAGGAGCCCCCTGTACCTCATTATCTCCCTGGTCAGAAGCCAGTAAACTAAGGCCAGGCTCCTGCGCCCCTTATTGTTGGCCGGTATTACTAGGTCCACGTCCTCAACCTTACTGTCGGTGTCCGCAAGGGCCACAACGGGCACGCCAATCCTTGAGGCCTCCTCGAGGGCCTGCTTGTCGGTCCTCGTGTCAGTCACCACGACCACGTCAGGCTCAAAGTAGGCGTCCAGCTTCGGGTTAGTGAATATGCCTGGGGGTATCCTCCCGACTATGGGTTTGCATCCCAGCTTCTCACACATCGAGGTAGCAGGCTTCTGCGCGTAGATTCTCGTTGCGACCACAGCGATCTTCGTCGGATCAAAGGACGAGAGGAACCTGGCGGCTATCCTTATCCTCTCGTCTATCTTCCTAACGTCGAGGAGGTAGAAGCCGTCAGGGAGGACACGATATATGAACTGCTTCATGTACTTGGTGCATATCTGTGTCCCATAGACAGCCCCGGCTTTCTTATAGAGGTCTGAGGGGATCAGCAGCCCCCTCTCCTCGACCTCGGTTATCTGCTGGAACGCTGGTGTCGTGGGCTGAGGCGCCTCCTCGTTCTCCTCGTCGCTCAGAGCTCCTCACCTCCCCTAGCGTAGGCCCCGTACCTAGCTACCCTCACGGTGCTGTACCTCGCAACCTGCTCTATATAAACGACACTGGTATAAAGGGTCCTCCTGCAACAATACCTGTAGACGCCTAGGTCGTCAAGGACCTTCTCGGGGTCCTCTCCAGCCCTAACCCTCCTCTGGAACTCCTCCCAGAGATGCCCAAGGGGGGCGCCGCATGTGAGGCACCTTACAGGAGGCAGCAAGTACCTTCACCTGTAGGAGGTCTGCCACTTCCTCCTCGCGCTGTACCTCATGTACTTCTCTGGCTCGGTGCGCCTTGGGTCTCCGGCCAACATGGTACGGTCATACTCCTCATACAGAGCCTTGAGCTTCTCAGCGACGGCCCTACTCCACTGGCACAACTCAGGGCTCTGGTCAGGGACGCACTTGGAGAAGTAGTCGACGAGCCCTCTGGCTATGGCCATCCTGACTGCCTCGGCCTGACCCATGAACCCGCCCCCCTTCACCTGGACATCAACATCAACTACGTTCCTCACTACATCGCCTGCCACTAGCAGCGGCTCCATCATCTTGAGCCTGGCGACCTCTATCGGCCACAGCTCAAGGGGTGTTCCGTTTACCCAGATTCTGCCCATGCCTGGCTTGACATAGGCCCTCGCCACGGCAGTCTTCCTCTTGCCAGTAGCAATAATTATCTGCCCGGCACCCATCCCCTTAGCCTCATCATTGCTGCGCTTCTCCATTCTTCCACCCCAGCTGCCTAGCAATCTCTCCCAGAGTTGCATACTTAGCCTTTGTTAGCTTAGCCACACTCATCTCCTCAGGTAGCTTGGTCGCCTTTCCGGCATACTCCTTCGGGGCACCCACGTAGACCCTGAGCCCAGATAGGGCCCTCTCACCCTTCGGGCCCTTTGGAAGCATCCCCCTTACCGTCCCCCTCACGAGCTGCTGGGGTGACCTCGGCCTCTTAGGCCTCCACCTCTGTGAGAAGTGGCTCTTCACGCCCAGCACGGTGTCCCTGTAGAACTGGACCAGCCTTATTGGGTCACCGCTCACAGCGACCTTCTCGACGTTGACAACGGTGACCTTGTAGCCCTCAAGAAGCTTCTTCGCTATGTAACTTGCCATCCTGCCTAATATTGCCCCCTCGCCGTTGATTACAAGGCGCTTCCCCGTCACCTGCTCAGCCTCAGGCATATAGACACCTCACGCCAAGATCTTGACCTTGCTGTAGTCCTGCACCTGAGCCACGGCCTCCCTCAAGGTTAAAATCCTTCCGCCGGCCGCCGTTATCTTCTCAGCTGCCTTCTTGGAGAATGTGAAGGCGGCCACCGTAACCTTCTTATTGATCGAGCCAGCGCCAAGTACCTTGCCCGGCACGAGAACTACGTCGCCGTCTGATGCGTACCTATTTATCTTGCTCAGGTTGACCTCAGGTCTCGTCCTCGTAGGCCTTAACAGGAGCTCAGCTACCCTACCCCACACGGGCCTCTCCTTAGAGGCCTTCTCGAGCACCTCTATGGTCTCCCTCAGCAACTGGTTGGTAGGCCCTGTCCTCCTCACTTCACATTCGCCTCCTGGGCCACCTCGGCACCATCCAGCAGGTTTAACAGCTTTTCGACCTTCCTGTCAAGGCACCTGGTAGCCTCATAAACTATGCGATGAGGTTCAAGTGCTCCCGTAGACTCTATGTAGAGGTAAAGCTTAGAGGGGTCGTACACGACCATTACAGCGCCCTTACAGGCCGTTCGCTCACAGTACCTCAGCGCGCTCGATGTCCTATTAAGGTCAAGCTCAACCCTCCCCTTGCCACCAGCCTCTATGGCCTCGACCAGCTCTGGGTATGCCGAGATGCAGTCAAGGCACTCAGGCGACGCCTTACCTGCGTCGTACTCCACGTAGGTCGTGTACCTGAGGACCGACGCTGACGCCGGGCTCCACTTGCCATGTTCATAACCGCGGCCTAGCCTCGCGTAGGCCACTAAGTGAAGCCTCTGGCCCGGCGCAATGTAAACTATTGGGGTGTCCGGGTGAGCTGGTTTAATAAGCGGGTCGGAGAACTTCAGGTGCGAGGCCTTGACGTAGAGGCCAGGGGAGTCCATGCTGGCCTCGGCCTCCAGGAACACCTTGACGAAGCAGTGCTCATCGTTCTCACTGGCCTCCCTGCACTCCTCCGGGGAGCCATACTTTGCGAGAACATCATCCGACTTGAGCACGGTCAGCCCAAGCCTGTGAGCTATGATTTCGTCAAAGACGCTGGTCTCGTTGTCGTAAAAGTAGACAAAGTCTATGGCCATAGTAGGGACGTCCGATAGCGTCAGCCTCCTCAAAGCGTTCCCATAGGAGACAGGAAAGCCCGTCATAGCTATGGCTATCCTGTTTACATCAGATTCCACTATCTCTACGGCTCCTTCGGCCAATTGAGACCCCAGCCTGACAAGGAGCTGGGCTTTAAAAAGGAGTTTAGGACTTCAGACTCTCCTACCTCTCCTGCCTCCAGGCCTCCTGGTTGTGTCGTGAGGAATGGGGGTCACGTCCTCTATCCTGCCAACCACGAAGCCTGCCCTCGCAAGGGCCCTGATTGCGGCCTGGGCACCAGGCCCTGGCGTCTTAGGTCCATGGCCTCCGGGGGCCCTGACCTTTATGTGGATGGCAGTTATGCCCCTGTCCATTGCGGTCTGGGCGGTCCTTGCGGCACCCAACATCGCGGCGTAAGGTGATGGCTTCTCCCTGTCGGCCTTAACCACCATCCCGCCTGAGATTCTGGCCGCCGTCTCAGCGCCGCTCATATCTGTTATGTGTATGATGGTGTTGTTGAAGCTGCTGTAGATGTGGGCTACCCCCCACCTAAGCTCCCTCAGCGACACCCTCACCACCTCCCTGGGCCTCGGCTATGGCCCTCTCGGCCACTGGGCTACCTGGGGCATAGCTTATCAAGTTCTCCTCCTCTCTCGGAACAAGGTAGCTCGGGCTTGTGACCCTCCTGTCCCTTATAGCTATGTGACCGTGAACTACGAGCTGTCTGGCCTGGTAAATTGTGCGGGCAAGACCCTTCCTGTAGACCAGTGTCTGAAGCCTCCTCTCCAGGACGTTCTCAACGGTCAGCCCTAGTACGTCATCTAACGTGGCGTCCCTGCTTACAAGGCCCATCCTGTAGAGCCCGTCAAGGAGGCTCTTGGCAGCCTGGGACCTCTCCGACTCTGGTAGCGCCAGCAGCGACCTGGCCCTCATCCTGAAGCTCCTGACCGTGGCCTCGGCTATCCATATCTCCCTCTTGTTCCTCAGACCGTACTTCCCCATCAGCTCAAGCTCGCGCTGGAGCCTGTCCTTTATCCATGGATGGCCTGGGCTAACCCACTTCCGCCTACATCTCTTCGGATCCCCCACCGCCACCACCCTTGCCAGCTCCCTGCGCCTGTGGAAGGGCCGCCTTCTTGACGCCAACAGTCATGCCTGTCCTACCAGTGGTGTGGGTTCTCTGCCCCCTCACCTTGTAACCGTGCTTGTGCCTTATCCCCCTCCACGAGTTGGCCTTTATCTCCCTCTCGATGTCCCTCCTAGCCACAAACATCAGCTCAGCACCCACTAAGTGACGGTCCTGGCCGGTCTCGTAATCCTTCTGCCTATTGTAGATCCACGAGGGCAGGCCAAGCTTCGCAAGGTCGCTGATTGCTTCCTCGATTTTCTTCAGGACCTCGGCGGAGAGGTATCCGACCCTCACGGTCGGATCTAGGCCGAGCTTCCTCACGAGCGCTAGGGCCGTGTTGTAGCCTACACCTTTGATCCTCGCGAGGCCATAGACTATGGTGTCCTCCCCTGGTATGTCCGTGTTCGCAATCCTTACTACCTGGCTGAACGATGACCTCTCAGGCATGTAGCCTCAGGCCTCACTTTCCGGCCTTCGCGCGAAGTTCCTTCACGCGATCTATTATCCTTTTCATGTCCCCGGCCGCCTCTCCGGCGTCAAGGATTGCGATGCTGGCCGCAGCCACATCAATCTTTACAGACTCCCCCAGCCTCTTCTTGCTGGGGACGTAGACGAACGGTATCTTCTTGCTGTCACAGAGCAACGGCAGATGAGCAACTATCTCCGGCGGGTCGACGTCGGTGGCTATCACGACAAGCTTTGCGACTCCCCTCTCGACAGCCTTAGTAGTCTCATTGGTCCCCTTCTTGACCTTCCCTGTCTCATGGGCCTTTGTGATCAACTTGTAAACTTCCTCCGCTAGGTCGTCGGGAACCTCAAACAGCACGTAACTGGGCTTAGACATAGCCCTTCATCCTCCTCCTAGCGTCAAAAAGGGCGTTACATAGGGGTTTAAAAGTTATAAGGGGGATGGAGGAGGTCAAAGCGCCAGAAGGCCATGAATGAGAACGTGAACGCCCAAGGCCACATTGGCCGCAACGATCATTGGTGCGAAGACTACTGATAGTGTGTTCAGGACCTTTATCAGGGGGTTCATAGAGGGCCCTGTGGTGTCCTTGAATGGGTCACCCACGGTGTCCCCGATGACGGCGGCCTTGTGCGCGTCGCTTCCCTTGCCGCCAAGGCTTGGGTCAGCGCCAGACTCTATGTACTTCTTGGCGTTATCCCAGGCACCGCCAGCGTTGGCCATGAGGAGGGCCCTCGGAACCCCTACCAGTATACCGCCCATTATCAGCCCGGCTATGGCCTGCCAGCCCAGCAACAGCCCAGTCACTATCGGCGCGATTATGGCGACGATCACTGGTGTCATGAACTCAGCGAGGGCCCTCCGAGTGGCTATATCGACAACCCTGGCGTAGTCAGGCTTCTCCTTCCACTCCATTATGCCTGGGTGCTCGCGGAACTGCCTCCTTATCTCCTCCACGATCTCCATCGCGGTCCTGCCAACGGCGTTGAGCGTCCTGCTCGCCAGGAAGTACACCACAATAGCCCCTATAAGGGCCCCAATTAGCACGTTCGGGTTTATCAGCATGAGGCTATTCAGCATCCCGTTGAGGTCACTGGCATCTAGACCGGCCTGCGATGAAACGCTGAGAACCTCAAAGATGAAGCCGATGAACAACACTAAGGCGGCCAGGGCAGCGCTGCTTATCGCGTACCCCTTGGTGGTGGCCTTCGTGGTGTTCCCAACGGCATCAAGTACGTCAAGCCTGTCTCTGACCTCCTCTGGAAGCGACGCCATCTCAGCGACGCCAGCAGCGTTGTCGCTCACCGGGCCGAATGAGTCGGCAGTGATTATGATTCCAGCAACCGATAGCAGGCCTACAGACGCCAGCGCTGTGCCATATATGCCTGCTAGGAAGCCCGAGTACTTCCCGAGAATGGCCGTGAGCGCGCTTCCGGCGCTCAGCGAGGTAGTGACTAGGTGGGAGAACGCGAAGTAGCCCATTGCGTAGGTTATGCCCAGGATGAAGGCTATCAGCAGGATTACCGGTATCGCGCTCAAGAGGCCGTAGGCGTAACCTGTCACTATAACCGTCGCCGGACTGATCAGCGCCTGCCTGGCAATCGACTTCACGGGCTTGTATGTGTAGTGAGTGTAGTAACCTGTTAGGGCTAGCACCATCGGTGCTATGATGGCCCCTAGGGACGCCGCTAAGGGCGCGACTAGGGTTATGGAGAGCCCAAGGCCTCTCAACAGGAAGTAGCTCACTACGAAGAATAGAATAACGGCGATTACGATGGCCTCATAGATGTCATAAGATATCGCAGTGAGCGGGTGTTGTGAGCCCCTTAGCCTAATTATGGCTACCCCTATGAACGTGGCTATCAGGGCTAGGGCGCCGTAAAGCAGTGGGAGGGTCACGAGCGCTGGGTACGTGCTGTACCAGCCCATGACCCAAGCCAGGAAAATGGTGCCCGTGACTATGACTATGTATGACTCGAAGACGTCCGCTGCCATTCCTGCGACGTCGCCTACGTTGTCGCCTACGTTGTCTGCTATAACGCCTGGGTTCCTCGGATCATCCTCAGGTATACCCTTCTCAACCTTACCGACCAGGTCGGCACCAAGGTCGGCAGCCTTCGTGTATATACCTCCACCGACCCTCATGAAGAGTGTAATGAGGCTGGCCCCAAACGCCATTGATATTAGTGCGAGGGCCCAGCTCTTGGGTAGCATGGCAGTGAAGCCCAGGTAAAGGGCGCTTGTGAGGAGGAGGGCGACGCCGGCCAGCGAGAGCCCCATCACAGCCCCTGCCCTCCACGCAAGCCTCAGTGGCTCATACACCCCTGTCCTGGCCGCCATTGCCGCGCGGGACGCTGACCTAGTGGTCACGTACATGCCAAGGTAGCCTGCCACCATTGATCCTAGGGCGCCAACTATGAAAGCGATGGCCGTCGAGGCGCCGAGGACGCCGCTGTGGACAACGTAGGAGATTCCAAGCCCTATTACGATGGCGAGTACAGCTAGCACTACAGATAGTGTCCTGTACTGCCTGAAGAGGTACGCCCTCGCACCTGCGGCGATGGCGTCTGATATGAACCTCACATTATCAGGACCAGGGTCCTGCCTAAGCACCCATAGCGCAAGGCTGATGGCGATACCAACGCTAACGAGTCCTATTACAGCGCTGAAGATAGCTATAACTCCACTTAACATCAAAGGCCTCAGCCATATTCGTATCATAAATAAGATCTTGGGCCTAAAAAGTGTTGCTGTTAGCCCCTACTATACGGCTTCAGACCATCAACTAAATGATAACAAATAAACCCCACTACCCGTTCAAAGAGGGCTAGGAGAAGTGTTGGTGGACATCAAGAGGCTAGCCCTCCTGACGTTGTCAGTCCCCATAAAGCCTGGCTCTGTACATAGGTTAATGGGGGACGTGGACTTCGAGAGGAGGCTCCTGGAGTTCGTTGAGGTCGAGCCCCTGATAGAGGAGGCCCATAGGAGGGGGCATATGCTGGCAAGGGGCGAGATAACTGCCCAGGAGCTCGGTCTCGGCGCCCTAATATCAAAGGCCCTTAAGGCGGCCTCGGAGGTCAGCAGCGAGGTCCCGCTCGTTGGCCTCTGGTCGGCCACATTAACCATGGCGTCCATGGATGGGTACGCTGCCGCGTCAGGCCTCAAGGTTCACGACTCACTGAGGGTTCTGATGTTAAGGACCCTTTACGCGAGCCTTCCCGAGGACGCCGTATACCTCCTTGAAGGGGTTAGCGACGTCGGTGACACAGAACTCCTAAACCAAGTTTCCCAGAGGGACATGACCGAGAACTACGTTACCTCAAACAAGCTGAGCCTCGGAGATCTCTTCGAGGTGCTCGCAGAGGTTGACAAGGGCTTCAGCGTAAACCTTCGAAACTATGAATGGCTTCTCAACCTATCAAGGAATTACGAGAGCTCGAGATCCCTTGTAGCCGGAATGACGAGGGCTTACTTGGCCATAGCCTCGGAGCTGACAGGTGACCCTGAACTGACTTCAATGGCTAGGAGACAGGAACTAGAACTTTCTCAGCTCCTTAAGATGGACAGGAGGCTAGCATCCTCAAGGGGTCTCCTAAACAGGTCCCTGGGGGGCGTGTTCTTGACGGCCTTCCTTGCTACCTCCTCAGGCAAGGCTCCTAGAGGCATCTGAGCCCGCGGGGACCTTCTAGCTAGTCTCGTTTGCCTTCAAATAAATGAGACCACCGATGATGGCGAGGGAGTTGGCGATCACGCAGGTTATTCCGGTTCCGACCCTTAGTGAGGAAGCGTATATGACGGCCGCAATGGTGGGTGAGAACCCACCGATGAGCCTTCCAACGAGGAACACCAGGTTGGTTCCCGTAGCCCTCAACTCAGGAGGGTACGTCTCGCTTGCCCATACCCCAGCGAACGAAAAGTAGCCTGTCGCGAAAAAGGAGACGGTGAGCGCCGCCAGGCCGGCATAACCCTTCACGGTGAAGACCAGTGCCGTTGATGAAATGAGCCCCAGGAGGCTAAGAGCCATTGTTGTTCTGAGCCTTCCCTTCAGGTCTGACAGCCATCCTCCCACGACAAAGCCCACGAACCCAACGATAGAGAGGAACGTCAGCCACTTCACGCTCAGGCCCATGTCCTCTATGAACGAGGGTACGAGCATGAGGAGAGGGACGCTGAACATGAAGGCGCCTATCACGACCGCGGAGAGCCCTATCGTCATAAGGGCGAGCCTCCTGTTAAGGCCTCTGAGCCCAAGGCCCCGCTCCCTTGTGATAGTGGCCGTCTCTGGCACAAAGATAGCGGTCAGGGATGCTGCGAGGCTTAACACGCCTAGTACAAGGAAGTAATACCTCCACGCGGGGATGGCATAGGACAACAAGACGTCTATCAGGTACCCTATGAAGTAGAGACCCTGCATGAACCCCCCGAATGACCCCCGAAAGCTGTGGAGGTACTCAACCACGACTGGATACGAGACTCCGTTCTCGGCGTTAACTCCAAACCCAACGAGGAACCAGGCTAAGTACATCTCCCAGAGAGCCTTTACAAAGGACGTCATAATCACAGAAACGCTGAAGATGATGCCAGAGGCTAAGAGAACCGGCCTTCTCCCAAACGCGTCAGCGAGATACCCTAGGGTTATCCCCCCTATGGCGCCACCGATGAAGTCTATTGGGATGGCCCATAAGACTACAGGTACCGTGACGCTGAAATTCTGCGAGAGCTCCTTCACCATTAGTGATATCGAGAAGACGGATGCCGCCGAGAAAGTGAACGGAAGAAGGACACCAAACAGGGTCACGCCCTTCCTCAAAACCCTATATCCCAAACCAATGTTAGGCACCTGAGCTAATCTAGCTGACGCAATAGGTTTCTCGGCAGGTCAGCCTCTAATGGGAAGCCTAGAGTGTCAAATGGGTGGTGGACCGGCCGGGACTTGAACCCGGGACCTCCGCCGTGCGAGGGCGGCGCTCTTCCAGCTGAGCTACCGGCCCGCCGACCGGTCCATTGGGACTTTTACAAGGTAACCATTTAAGCTTTATTAGCTAACCACTAGTCCGTTGCTGTAAAAGCTCGCCAGCTGTTGCCATTGAGATTGCCATCGCGTCTCCTTCCGGCTCTTCGCCTGTTGAGGTCTTGGGGGTTAGCTTGGCTTCAAGGGCCTCATATCCTTCAGTAACTAACTCCGAGGGACGGGAGGAAACCCCCAAACCGCGTCCATGAGGGCAAAAAGGCCCGTCCAGGGACGAGCCCTCCTCACAGGTATGAGCAGCAAGTGATAGTGCAGCACCCGTAAGCCCTGGCCAACATAACGATGGCCTTTAGTTTGTAAATGCCCCTCAGAGCCCTCGCCGCTGCCATGGCAAGGCCGTAGAAGCCGCTGGCGAGCTCGGTGGGCATCTCATAGAAGAACTGAAAGTGGAACCGAGGTACGAGGGTGAGCTGACCTTCCCTCCAGTGGAAAGGGGTCCGCCAGGGCCATGAATTGCTCATCCCTGTAGACTACGTAGCCTCTCTCCTTCTCCCTCCATATCCTGCAAAATACGTCGTTGCCTCCTGCTTGATCAATCACCCGAGCCGTATATGAAGTAGTCAACGAAGGGGAGGATTATCCCTGGAAGCACGAGGAAGACCAAGAAGAGTAAAACGAGAGGGTATACGCTAAGGGTAAAAGAGTACCTCGCTTGGCCTAGGGCGTAGCTCGCCGTTATGACGCCGCCAGGCATCACGGACTCTAAGATGTAGAGGACTATAACGAGCCCCAACAGGGCCAGAAGAGACCTGAATATGGGGCTGAACACGGTCTGCCTGAATATGCGGGCCGAGACTGAGAGGGCCTCAAAGAGGCCTATGTACATTATTACGTAACTCATTGGGTAACTGTAAGCTGCCTTCAGCGCTTGCTGTCCTGAGAGGACTCCTAAATACGATATCAGTGCCGGGAGCAGATACACGTACAGCAGTATGTAGATTAACCCCTCAATTATGCCGATCGCAATCTCCCTGGCTATTTCCCTGGGCTCCATGGTGATCAACCCAGGCTTTGCTGAGTTGATACTGACAGCAGGTAAAGCCCTGCTACGTAGCCCGTTACGTTGATAGCAACCGCCGAAGCCTTGACAAGCACGTCACCTGGCACGCATACGAACAGACTATGGCCGGCGGTCAGTAGGCCCGTTGAGGCCTCAGTGACATAGGTTGACCCATTGCCCATCTCGAAGGCTACCTTAAAGCTCACCTCAGAGATTGGTATCGGGTCCTGATAGTAAAGGGTCATCGAGTACCTGGTCGCGCTACAGGGGGATCCGGGCGTTGAGGAGACGTTAACTGTTATGGCCTGGTACTCGTGTGCTACCAAGTAGTACATGAAGTAGACTAGCGGAGCCGCAAATATTCCAATAATCAGAACGCCCGCTATAAGTATGAGCCCCCCAACCCTCATTCCTAACGCCTCACGACCTCAGCAGCTCTACACCCTTGGCGAGGATGACTGAGGCCGCAGCTAAGGCTATTCCCAGGAAGACAGCCATTATTAGCAGGACAATTATTACGTTAGCGTAGACCCCAAGCTGCCCTATTCCTGACGACGAGGTCAAAGAGCTGAGGTACCCTAGGGCGCCACCGAAGTGCTTTTCAAAGGCCGCTTGTGACCCAACCGCAAAGAAGACAGTAAGAGCCTCGTAGAACACCAGCACAAGCAACACTAGGCCTATTACGACAAGGACGATGCCAGTTATCTGAGGGTGTGATCGTGCCAATTGTGTCCCAGACTGGGCCTGCTGAGCCATAATATCTCCTAGTCTAAGACCTCACAAGAGAATTAATAACTGATAGGGTAATGGTTTTCAAAAGAACTATTTATTTCTTTTATAAACCATTTTGCTAGCTGCTTTGTTGACTATATGACGAGGGCATTACATGAACTCTAGGATATATACAACACATAAAACCGATTTAAAGCCCTTCACCATGGCGATGTGACCTGAAAAAGGTCGTGTACGTTTTAGAGATGACGAAGCCAGCACAGCTAGCCCTGCTAGCTTTCACTGCCTACGTTGCGTACTTCGCCGCTGGTGGTTCCTTGTCGCCTACTAAGCTTGGCCTTCTCGCTGTTGTCTCACTTGGATCGATAGGGGGCGTAACGGCACTGAACATGGTCGCCGAGTCCGACCTAGATGCCATTATGAGAAGGACGTCAGGGAGACCTATACCATCAGGCAGGCTAAGCAGAAGGGAAGCCCTGGTAGGCTCACTAATCCTTATCACCGTTGGCTTTGCCGCGGCCGCCATTATAAACTGGCTTGTCTTGTTAACATGTCTACTCGCGCTAGTCTTCGATATACCCCTTTACACAATGCTCCTTAAGAGGAGATCGCCGGTAAGCATCCTGCTAGGCGGTGTCGCTGGAGTTATGCCAACCCTGGGCGGCTGGGCAACCGCTACTGGAAGCATTGGCCTGCCGGCCTTCCTCCTGGCGCTGGCCGTGTTCTCATGGATACCTATGCACATATGGTTCATCGTATACTATTACATAGATGACTACAGAAAGGCAGGCGTTCCTATGTATCCTGTTATAGCCTCCCCCCAAAGCGTCGCAAGGGCAACGATGGCTTTCCTTTTAGTCATGCTGGCCAGCACGTGGTCGTACTGGCTCGTCACTGGGAAGGGGTTAATAGGCAACGTACTTATGACACCTATAACGATTTGGGCATCTAAGATGATACTAAGCTACCCGAAGTTCATGGATAGGACGATGGCTAAGAGAATCTTCCTTACCGCAAACCCAGCCCTCCTCATAGCGTTCCTCGGGGCCCCCTTCTCAACACCTCACGTTATTGCGTGCACCTTACTGAGGTAGGGCCCTGGAGGGAAGCGTGAGCCTTAGGCCGCCAAGGCTATGCGTCCCGTCATTAAGGTCAAGCCTCCACATGTAATAGGGCCTCCTCATCCGGTTGACTTCGATTAGAGCCTTGATGACCTCCTCGATGGCATCGTTGTCTGCGAGGCCGTGAATTCTCCTTAACAGGTTTATGCCAGGTCCCCTGTAATTTATACATGGGGTCAGGGTGCCATCAGCTAATAGCCTCACCCTTGAGCAACCCGCACAGAAGATAGGATTATTGTAGGGCTTCACTACCTCAACTTCGGTTCCGTCGGGAAGCGCATATATGGGCCTGTTGTGAAGGTCCCTGATTCTCTTTCTCGCACCCATGCTGACCAGCTTCTCTTCAATTGGCTCAAGAGGCACATGCTGTCTTGCGAACACCTTCAGGCCCTCGTTGACGGGTTGAAGCTCTATGAGCTGAACCTTAAATCCCCTTTCAGAGGCAAACCTTATTACGTCCCAGACGTCGTTAGCGTTGACCTTAGTGACCGTGACGTTTATCTTGACGCCCAGGCCTACTTCAGCGGCTTCCTTAAGCCCCTCAAGCACCTTCTCTAACCCGTCAACGCCCGTTATGATCCTATAATGATCCCTGTTTACTGAGTGAAGAGACACGTTGACGCGACTGAGGCCAACGTCAGCGAGCTCCCTGGCGTATCTGGCCAGGAGGTAGCCATTGGTCGTCATTGATATGTCAGCATTGCCACCAGCCCCATCCCTTATGGATAGAACAACGCTGATTATGTCGCCCCTGACGAGCGGCTCCCCGCCCGTAATCTTAAATGAAGCGATTCCAAGCTTAGAGGCCCCTCTTGAGACTACGTAGTATTCATGAGGCTTCATCAGCGTCCTTCCCTTGCCGACAGGCATCGGGGACCCTATAGGATCCCCCTCGATGTGGCAGAAGAAGCACTTGTAATTGCACTCGTCTGTGACCGCTATTCTGAGGTTGTTCAGCGGCCTGCCGTAGGCGTCTGATAGCGTGGTGGCCGACCTTGGTTATAGCGCCTTCGCCGAGCTTTTATGTTGTGATATAGTCTAAATAGCGACAAAAGCTGCCACTAAAGCTTATGCCCCAGCGCCCCTCTTAAATAGAGGCAATGATGAGGGCAGAGCGTGAACAACTAGTCAGATGGGTCATTGAGGTTGTGCTCAGCGCGTCCGACCTGAGCTCAAGGACCTCCGCCGCAATTAAGTCATGTTGCCCTATTGAAAGGCCCATCCTGGTTTCAATTGGTAAGGCGTCGACGTCCATGGCTCTTGGGGCTCTTGCGTCGTTGAAGGGAGGAGTTGAGGGGGGAATTGTTGTGATCCCCAGCGAAACAGGGGCAGGCGAGCTGAGGGGATACGGGCTTGAGGTGCTCATCGGAGGACACCCCATCCCCGATAGGTCGAGCCTTAAGGCAGGGGAAGCAGCCCTTGAGTGGGCGAGGCAGGCCAGGGCCAGAGGGCTTAGCCTCTTGTCGTTGATATCAGGGGGGTCGTCAGCGATGGTGGAGGCGCCCCTTGAACCATTAACGCTTGAGGACGTGGTTGAGGCAAACAGGATTCTCCTGACGTCAGGAGCCTCGATCTCGGAAATGAACATCGTTAGAAGACACTTGTCGAAAATAAAGGGAGGTGGTCTAGTAAAGGCCTCCCGGCCTTCAAGGGTGTACGGCCTTTACGCCAGCGACGTCCCAGGGGATGTGATATACGACATAGGCTCAGGACCGACAGCGCCTGACCCTACGACGTATATGGACGCCTTGACAGTACTCAAGTTCTATGGATTGCTTGACAGGGTCCCAGGGAGAGTGAGGTCCCTTCTTGAGAGGGGGGCCAAAGGGCTCGTTGAGGAAACGCTGAAGCCAGGGTCCCCTGACTCGGAGAGGGCCCAAAACTTGATAATAGCGAGGAACCTTGACGTCCTTGAAGCCGTGGAACGCCTGCTTAAGACAAAGGGCTTTAACACCATTGTGCTCACCTCAATGCTTCAGGGCGAGTCCCGTGAAGTCGGCAAGGCCCTCGCCTCAATAGCCGTCGAGGCTAAAAGATCTGGGAGACCCCTGAGGCCCCCTGTGGCCCTGATAGCCGGGGGAGAGACGACAGTCACCGTGAGGGGTGATGGCAAGGGCGGAAGAAACCAGGAGCTCGCCCTTTCGTGGGCGATTGAAACCAGAAGGCTAGGCCTCGTAGAGGACGACGCCCTGTTATTAGCGGTCGCGACGGACGGAATTGATGGGCCGACCGATGCTGCTGGCGCGGCAGTAACGCCCAGCATAGTAGATGACATGACTAGGGCGGGGGTGAACCCGCTGGAGGCGTTGGCAAGGAACGATAGCTATAGCGTCCTAAATGCCTCAGGGTCTCTGATAAGGACCGGCAAGACTGGGACTAACCTTAACAATGTAATAGTGATGTTCGTATGGTGATAAGGCTCCTTCACAGTCTATGGTATGACGCCCCACTGCTTGAGGACCTAACGGCGGTCTCTAAGGTTAGTCTTAGAAGCCTCTTAGACTCCCTGGCCAGGCCACCCCGTCGCTACTACGTCAGAGTTAACGCGGTGAAGGCTGATCCTGAACATGTCGTGAGGAGGCTGAACGAGAGAGGGCTTGACTTCCGCTTAGACGATGAAGTGAGCTATGCGTTGTATGTAGAAGTTAAGGGCCCCTACAAGGTCGACCTGGTTGGAAAGACTGTAGTGGCTGACGAGAGGTCAGCCGAGTCCGTATACGTCGGAAGTGATCTCTATGCGCCCGGAGTCCTCAGGGCGGAGGGGGTAAGGAAAGGCGATGAGGTTACCGTCGTGAACCCTGACGGCATCCCGGTAGGCTCCGGCGTAGCCCTCATGGACTGGCGTGAAGTACTTTCAGTCAAGAGAGGTATAGCTGTCAAGGTTGAGAGGTCCGTCTATCTGGCCCCGAAGCTTGGCGGTTTGCCTGAGGTAAGCGAGGGGCTCATCTATAGCCAGAACGTCCCTAGCATGTGGGCAGTGATACTGGCTGAGCCTAAGCCAGGCGAGTTTATAGTTGACATGAATGCTGCCCCCGGCGGCAAGGCTTCCCTAGCCGCCATACTCGCAGGGCCAACTGCTAAAGTAATCGCGTTTGATAGGGAGAGCAAGGTCGAAAAGCTTAGGCGAAATCTGCTGAATATGGGAATAGACTGGGTCACGGTGATAGGTGGGGACTCTCGATATGCCTCCTCGACCCTTGGTGTAAGGGAGTCCGTGGACCTCGTCCTAATAGATCCCCCGTGTACAAACCTTGGCGTAATCCCAAAGC
>JBMFIT010000026.1:0-18079 GCA_049974445.1 Acidilobus sp. | reverse complement strand
TCACTGGTTCGCGGTTTACCGCCCTCACCTTCATTGCCTCACAGCTGGTGGGAGTCGCCCACCCCGCTCCGCTCGTCCAGCGGTAGGCCGCGGGCCTGGCCTTAGGCCCATTACCCCTATCCCTCGCTGGGAGTTGCCCTCCACTCCCAGATCCCAGGGACTCGGGGATATGTACCTGTGCGGGGACACCTGAACAGACCGCGTTTAATACGCCCGTTATAGGCTTCCCCGCCCTATTGTCTCCACAAAAATCCTGAACTATTCAGGATTTAAGGACTTTACCCCGCCCTGAAGGACGAGGCTTGCCTTTCATAGTTTGTCAAGGCACTTCGAGGCAAGAAGGCTTACGCTTTTAAAACTAGGTCTCTCGCTAGCTGGTGGTGAACGACTTAATGTCAACCCCTGTGAACAGGCTCACAGAACTCTTGAAGGGCATGTCGAGGAGAGGCGGTGAGACAGCCCAGGCCTCGGCCTCAATATCACAGGTCCTCGAGCTAAAGGAGGCCATTGATGAGCTACTGAGGCTCGCCGAGTGCCTCTCGACAAATAAGGGTGAGTGCACGAAGCTTGACTCAACCTCTCTCTGCGACTCCAAGTGTGGCTCGCTTTACCTGATGAGGGAGGGCGAGGTGGCCAGGGTCTGGAGGGTTGGCAGCAAGGCATTCTCGGCCATAGTAGGGCCTAGCTTGTTCTCCGTGAGCACCAAGGACTATGGCATTGATGTCACAGGAGAGGGATACAGGGCCAGACTGCTTGAAGGCTCTTTCGCAGGCGGTCTGAGCGCTGAGGATCTGACCAGGGACTCCCAGATGATAGTCGGGGCAGCTGGCAGGCTCCTGGTGGCAGTCAAGGCGGCCATAGACTCATTGGTCGGCTGCGCTAGGGAGCAGGGAGTTCGCTGTTCTTGACCTCCCTTTTAAAGCCTAAGCATCCTACCTCTCAGGCAAGGTGATGAGCCGTGGAAAAGGTGGGGCTCATAGGTCTTGGGGTTATGGGGTCAAGGATAGCCGCTAATCTTGTCCAGGCAGGCCTGCTCGTTGGAGTCTATGACAGAACGAGGTCAAAGGCCGAGGGCTTCTCAAAGGAGCATGGGGTTCAGGCTTTCGCAGCGCCGGAAGACCTGGCCAGGGGTGTTGACGTAGCGATAACCGTGCTGAGCGATGACGCCGCTGTTTCCGAGGTCTACTCAAGGCTAATCCCTGTCTCCTCGGGTAAGATTTTCATAGAGATGTCAACTATATCTCCGCAGATCTCCGTTGATCTGGCGTCGAGGGTTCATGAGAGGGGGGGCGTTATGTTTGACGCGCCTATAATGGGGACCTCCGTTGACGTTGAGAACAAGAGGATAACAGTCCTTGTCGGCGGCCCCAGGGAGCACTTCCCTAGGGTGGAGGCCATCCTAAGGAACACCGCTGGCAGGGTCTTGTACGTCGGTCCCAACGGGTCTGGCCTCTACATGAAGCTGGCTGGCAACATGGCGTTTGCAATATTTATGGCAGGCCTCGCTGAGACCATCAACTTCGCCACTAAGGCAGGCCTCTCGGCCGAGCAGGTGATGGACTTGCTCCTTAACATAAGCGGAACCAGGTCGCCGTCAAGCAACCTGAAGGTGCCTAAGATGTTGTCGTCAGACTACAGCGTTCAGTTTGCCCTTAAGCACATGAGGAAGGACACGGAGATAATGGTCAGGGAGGCCCAGAGGATAAGGGTGCCCGTGCCGGTAACGAGCCTGGTCTCAAGCATACTTAGGATGGCAGAGGGCCTTGGGCTCTCAGACCTAGACGTATCAGCGATCGTAGAGCTTTATAGGAGGGTCACCGAGCGTTAGCCCCCCGCGCGGCCTAGCTTCACGTGCGCCTTAGCAAGCTCCCCCGTTACCTGAGATGCGAGGAGATTCAGTTCGCCAGCCAGCACGGTCGAGGTTATGATCTCCGCTAGCTTCAGCGCGTTGACGCCGGGAGGGTCTCCACCGCCCGCGACGCCAAGGAGCTCAAGGGCCTCTCGCTGAGTAGGGAGCCAGGTCCCTCCGCCGACAGTTCCTACCTCAAGGCTTGGCAGGGTGATGGAAATGTACAGGTGATCCCCCCTCACCTCAGTCCAAGTGTAGGCAATGCTGCTCTCAACTACCTGGGCCACGTCCTGTCCCGTGGCTATGAACACAGCGGCTATGATGTTAGCCGCGTGACCGTTGAAGCTTGGGCTGCCGGAGACCGCGTTCCCCAGGAGGTTCTTTGACACGTTCCCATAGTTGACCTCCTCAGGGGTCGTTCTCATAACCTTCTGTAACACGTCCCTCTTTACTATCGCCTCAGCGACCACGTACTTGCCCCTGCCGAGGAGCCTGTTTACGGCACTTGGCTTCTTGTCAGCGCAAAGGTTGCCGCTGACCGTTATGCACCTGGCTGACCCCCCATACCTCTCCCGGATAACAGAGCACAGCAGGTCAGACGCTATGGTCGCCATGTTCATACCCATGGCGTCGCCTGTCCTGAAGACGAACCTAGGCCACAGCATGTTCCCAACTATGAAGGTCTGCACCTCAACAAGCTCACCATGCCTGGTGACCTTCTTGACTTCAGACTTTAGCAGGTCCAAGTTGCCCTTAATCCAGGTGGCGAGCTTCTGGGCCTCCTCTACGCTGGGCGTCCAGAAGAGCGGCGCCCTGGCCATACCGTCGTATAGCACCTTAGCCTTTGCGCCGCCGCTGAGCGTTATCGCCTTCACGCCCCTGTTGACACCTGCTAACAGTGCCCCCTCAGTCGTTGCCATGGGTACATAGAACTCACCTCTGGCATAGTCCCCGTGGACCAGGAGGGGGCCAACGACTCCGACTGGCAGCTGGACGGCCCCGATAGGGTTCTCTATGTTATGGCCCACGACGCCAACAAAGTCAATTATGGTTGAGGCTATTGAGGTCAGCCTCACGTTATACTTCCTCTCAAGAAAGAGCCTCCTGACGAGGGCCGCAAGGTTAGGGTTGCCAAGAAACTCGTCGAGTTTACTTATGCTCAGCTCGCCAGCCTCCAGCTTCTTAAGGGCTTCTTCTGCCTTGCTCTCCACCTCAGGCTTAGACATCAGGTACCCCCATGGCTGGCCTGAACTTCAGGGCGTAATAGATCAGCCCTGCCTCCCTGTCAACCCTGGTCCTCCTGAGCACGGCCTCCACCTCCATGCCCTTCTTAAGCTGTGATGGATCGGCAACGTCCGTCAGTTCAGTGACCACCTTGGTAGGGCCTAGGTCTACAAGCCCAACGTAGATGGGCGAGTACTGTCTTGACCCCTCTGGGATCGCGTAGACTACAGTGTGGCTAAGCAGCTTTCCCCTCTTAGGGAGCTGTACCGGCTCGAGGTCCCTACTGCCACAGTATGGGCACGCCTTCTTGGGTGGGTAGTGAACCCTTCCGCAGGACCTGCACTTGGCCGCTTGGAACTTGTATATCGAGTACTTAAGCCTCCAGAACTTAGGTATCGAGAGATCCATCGACATTGCTCACACCCCCTCAATCGTTGCAGCAAATGCCGTGGAGCCCAGGCCGTTCATTGATATCACCAGGCCCCTCTTGGCGCCCCTGACCTGGATGCCTGGGAACTTACCGGCGACCTGAAGGGACGCCTCAGCCACCTGGTAGACCCCCGTGGCCCCTACGGGATGGCCTCTAGCCTTAAGACCCCCGCTCGGGTTCGCGACAGGCCCGTTGCCTGTTGGCGAAAAGCTGCCCTGAGCCACTAGCTCAGCGGCCTTTCCCTTAGGGGCTAGCCCTATGGTCTCCAGTATGAGGAGTGCCATTATCGTGAACGAGTCGTGGAGCTCTATAAAGTCGAAGCTATCGTAGCCGACCAGGGACTGAAGTCTCTTGTAGGCTTCTGCGACGCTGTCTATGGTCAATGGGTCGTCGCCCAGTTCGGTTGAGCCAAGACCTGTGGCGGACTCGACGGCGGATATCCTAGCTACGGGCCTGGAGGACGAGTCCTTGCCTGACAGCACCAGGGCCGCAGCGCCGTCACCTAATGGGAACGTGTCGAGGAGCGTTAACGGGTCAGCTATCGTGAGCGCCTTTAAGACCCTGTCAGGCCTTATGGCGAAGTTGAGCATCGCGTAGGGGTTCTCCTTGGCGTTATTGTGCATCAGCGTAGGCCAATAGGAGAGCAGCTCCCTGTCAACGTTGTAGGTGTCAAGGTAAAGCCTAGTCAACAGAGCGGCGTCTGCGGCAAAGCCAACGTTGTAATGGGCCCTGCTCTCAGCATCATAGATCATCTGGAGGTGCCGGTACGTCTGAGCGCTCGGAAACTCCGTAACCTTCTCGACTCCGATGACGAGGACTTTGTCGGCCATGCCGGACTCTATTAGTGACGAGGCGACCTGTACAGCGGCTAATCCACTTGCCTCGCCGGTCTCCACGGTGAGGGACCTAGCACCTCTAAGTCCAAGCGACGTGGTCAGGTAGCCACCCAGGTCAAGCTGCTCGTCCTGGAGCGGGGCTAGCGCGTTTGAGACCACTACATAGTCTACCCCCTTGGCGCCTCCAGCCTCGTCAATCGCCCTGAACGCAGCCTCAGCGGCCAGATCGGCCAGCCCTTTCTCATAGTGCCTCTCAACCTTGACCATCCCAGCGCCCTCAACCATAACCTGCAAGCCTATCACCTCACTTTATCACGTAAAGTATGTCCCTGCTCTTCGCGTAGAAGCCGTAGTCAACCTTCACCTTCCTGGCGATGTACTGCTGAACCGTGGGGGCCATGGACTTCTTAGCCTCTACTGCGTCGGTGACCACTATCGAGTAGGCGTCGCTGCCTGCGCCGCTTCCGAAGGGGGCCAGGAGGATCCTGTCACCGGGCTTAGCTTTGTCAAGGATGTTGGCGAAGCCCAAGAGGGCGCTGGCGTTGTAGGTGTTGCCTATAGTTGGAGTGACTAGGCCTTCCTTAAGCTGATCTGCCGTGAAGCCCAGGTCCTGGCCCACCTTAACTGGGAACTTTCCGTTGGGCTGGTGGAATATGGCATACTTGAAGTCGCCTGGCCTGAGCCCGGTCTTTTCGAAGAGGGCCTTCACGGCGCCCTCGATGTGGTAGAAGTAGGCAGGCTCGCCCGTGAAACCCTCACCGTGCAGCGGGTAGTGCTCGTGAGCCCTCCTCCAGAAGTCTGGGGTGTCGGTGACGAAGCTGACGGAGTCCTCGATAACAGCGGCCGACCCACTCTCAGGTCCTATTACAAAGGCTGCCGCCCCGCTTGATGCCGTGAACTCGAGCACATCTCCAGGATTTGCCTGGGCCGTGTCACTGCCTATGACGAGGCCATATTTCACGAGGCCTGAGGAAACCATGCCAGCGAGGGCCCTCATGCCCTCGCTGGCAGCCCTGCAGGCAAACTCCAGGTCGCTGGCCATCGTCATGGGTGTTATTCCAAGGGCCTCAGCTATGATCGTTGCGCTGGGCTTCACGGCGTAGGGCTTTGACTCAGTCCCGAAGAACACGGCACCTATGTCCTCAGGCCTCACCTGGGCCCTCGCTATGGCGTTCCTAGCAGCTTCGTAACCCATTGTGGTGGAGTCCTCGTCAGGGCCCGCGACGGACTTCTCCTCAACAGCAAGCCCCTTGTATTGCTCAGGATGCCAGCCCCAGATCCTAGCAATCTCTGACATGGGGAGCCTATACATTGGTACGTAGGCCCCCCATCCATGGACGCCTGCCCTTGGTCCGCCCAAGTTAAAGGGCACCAAGGGTAATGAGGTTCACCGGTATATAAAGGTTAGGCATTTGATAAAGCTTCTTTCGTCAATAGTCGATAGACCCACGATCATGAACGCTCTTAAAGCCTTGTAGGGCAATTGCGGTGCGGTGGGCCCGTAGCTCAGCCAGGTAGAGCGGCGGGCTCTTAACCCGTAGACCGCAGGCCTGGCCAAGGCGCGGGCGGAGGTCCCGGGTTCGAATCCCGGCGGGCCCGCCACAGAGGGGAAGGGCTCCTCAGATTCCACTATTTGCATCGATCTCGCCTATAGTTTTAGTCATTTAAGTCAATGATGTTTCCTGTAACAACTAACGTTTTTAAAGGAAATGAGGATGCCATGGCGTGGAAAGGCTTAATGTACGGTTACTGGGAGGAGATCGCAATAGCCGCTGCCATGGGGGTGGAGCACGCTACGGAGCCAGACCACATAGTAGCCATGAGGTTAATTAAGCCACGCAGTGACATGCTGCGCTTTGGCTTGCTTCACGGGGTTGGATTCTTACTGCTCTCGGTCCCCCTTGCCCTTGCCGTGATAGAGGTCGGCCTGAAGCTAGACTACATAGACGTTGTTGAAGTCGTCGGAGACCTTGTTGGCATAGGTTTTGCAGCGCTTTTACTCTACTCGTCCTTGATGGACAAAGAAATAGAGATCAGTGCTGGTGGAAGCGGCTTAGCGCAGGGGGCCTTATCGGTAACCCCGTCAAAGCTGTTAGTGCTCATAATGGCAATAACCTCAGGCGTCTATGAAGGTACGATCGTTCTGTTGACTTTCACTATAGCTTCCTCGGCAGTCATGCCGGTAATCGGTGTATTGGCTTCTAAGGTGCCTACAAACCTGACCAGGGCGCTGGATGTGACGCTAGGCGCGGCAGCGTTGTTGTTCTTTCTGACGCTCATCCTTAGGATTAGGATTCTATAGCAGTTCGCTGCTCCAACGCATGCCTTCGGCTTATTTAGTCCCACTCTCTTTAAAGGAAACCATTAATAATACTTTCAAAGATCCTAAGCATATCCATGTTAGCAACTCTAGGTTACACCAAAAATGCTTAATAGCTTGGGTTGAGAACTTGCTAACCGAGCATAAGGGGTGAAGGTGTATGTCCAAGCTCTCGCCTGTTAAGGTAAAGGACCCCACGACCGGGAAGGAGATGGAGCTCACGCCCATAAAGGTTTGGACCCTCGCTCCTAAGACGAGGAAGGGCGTCAAGATAGGGCTCTTCAAGAGCCCCGAGACCGGCAAGTTCTTCAGGGCTAAGGTTCCGGACGACTACCCCATAAAGTAAACGCCCAACGATATTAAAAACGTCTTCCTGTTTTATTTTGTTTTCTGCTCACTTTTGCTTTGAGGCGTTGAGAACGTTAAACACTACCTGTGCCAGGTGCTGAGGCTTTGTGTACCACTTGTCATAGGTGTACTTCTGCCCTTGGTAGGTTATCTCGACATTATCGTCGGTATCACGTATGCTCATAATCTCAGAGCCACCCCTCGACACACTTAGGACATTCCTCCCCTTGGTCTCGACCTTTATCTCGTACTTTCCAGCCTCCTTGAGCAGGAGCTCCTTAACCTCTGACAGGTACTCACTCACTATGGATCACCTTCAGGCCTGGTTAAAGTATGCCTTTTAACCTTTTTGCTATAGATGTTCGCCTCCTTGTGGACTTAATTACTTGGTGTCCTCCTAATCTGGGAAGCGAATTGGTGAGCGCGCAGGACGTTAGAGTGATCCTTGTGGTCGGAGCTGGCACAATGGGTCACGGCATTGCTGAGGTAGCGGCGATTTCCGGTTATAAGGTATACCTTGCTGACGTCAACCAGGAGATCCTTCAAGGCGCCCTTGATAAGGTTAGGTGGAGCCTCTCAAAGCTGGCCGAGAAGGGCCAGCTGAGGGAGAGCGTCGACGCGGTAATGGCTCGTATAACCACTGTAGTTAGCGTAAAACCCGACGGGTCCTTCAGCGACGACCTGGCAAGGGCAGCAGGTGAGGCCGACCTTGTGATTGAGGCGATACCAGAGAAGCTTGAGCTTAAGCAGGCCCTCTTTAAGTTCGTCGACCAGCACAGGAAGGGAAGGATAATAATGGCCACTAACACCAGCAGCCTACCTATCACTGAGATAGCGGCAGCCACCACAGCCCCTGAGCTCGTGGTCGGCATACACTTCTTCAACCCGCCACCGCTGATGCCCTTGGTCGAGGTGATAAGGGGCGAGAGGACTGCTGACGACGTGGCTCAGGCAGCAGTTGAGGTCGTGAAGAGGATGGCTCACCAACCAGTCCTTGTTAATAAGGACGTGCCAGGCTTCATAGTGAACAGGATACTTGCCAGGTTCATGAACACAGCCTGCTGGCTTGTCACCAAGGGAAAGGCTACCCATCTCGAGGTAGACTCGGCAGTCAGGTACAAGCTCGGACTCCCAATGGGGGCCTTTGAGCTGGCTGACTACAGTGGGATCGACGTCTTCTATCTCATAGCTGTAGCCATGATGCAGAGGGGCTTCAGGCAGACTCCATGCCCGCTCTTCGAGGAGATGTACAAGAGCAACAGGCTAGGCATGAAGACGGGCAAGGGCTTCTATGAGTATCCCAAGCCTGGCGTCTATGCGAGGCCACAGATACCCAGGGAGCTTGCTGAAAAGGTTGACTCCGTCCTCCTGCTCGCTCCAGCCGTTAATGAGGCCGCCTGGCTCCTCGCCAACGACATAGCCACTCGTGAGGACATAGACAAAGCCGTAAAGCTCGGGCTGGGGTGGCCTAAGGGGGTCTTCGAGCTTGCCGACCAGTACGGGCTGGACTCCATAGTCAAGGCGCTTGAACAGCTGAGGCAGGACATAGGTTCTGAGTACGAGCCGGAACCCCTCATCAGGCAGATGGTGTCACAGGGTCAGCTCGGCGTGAAGACGGGCAAGGGCTTCTATGAGTACGCCAAGTATGAGGAGGTTATGAAGAGCACGCTGATAGTCAGGTACGAGAAGCCTATCGCGTGGATTATACTCAACAGACCAAACAAGCTAAACGCAATTAGCCCAGAGATGATAAAGGAGCTAGGCGAGACCCTCGATGAGATAGAGGAGAAGCAGGACGTCAGGGTCGTGATATTAACTGGTTCAGGAAAGGCCTTCAGCGCAGGGGCAGACGTTACGGCGTTCGCCGGGATCACGCCCATCCAGGCCGCCATATTCTCGAGGAAGTTCCAGGAGCTTACACTTAGGATGCAGTACTACACAAAGCCCATCATAGTCGCTATTAATGGCTACGCCCTAGGAGGCGGACTTGAGATGGCCATGAGCGGCGATATAAGGATCGCCTCAGAGACTGCAATGCTGGGCCAGCCTGAGATAAACCTCGGCTTCATACCAGGCGCCGGTGGAACCCAGAGGCTGCCAAGGCTGGTTGGCAGAGGAAAGGCCAAGACTCTGATATACACTGGTGACATGATATCAGCCAGGGACGCCGCCTCCATGGGGCTTATTGACTTGGTGGTCCCGCCTGAAAGGCTTGAGCAGGAGGCCAGAAGCCTCGCGCTCAAGCTCGCCGAGAAGCCACCGATCGCCCTCCTTGCGGCGAAGCTTGCCATAGAGACAGGGCTTGAGAGCAATATATGGTCAGGGCTTGCGCTGGAGGCTGGGCTCTTCGGCCTTCTCTTCAGCACGGAGGACGTAGTTGAGGGCGTGTCGGCCTTCCTTGAGAAGAGGAAGGCCAGCTTCAAGGGGCGTTAGCAAAGGCCAATTTCAGCCTTTTTTGCCCTCCCCTTCCAATTATAAGCCTGGCCGGGTAGGGCAGCCGGGTCGTCTAGCGGCCCAGGATGCGGGGCCTTGGACTTTGCTGGAGGAGCCCCCGTGACCGGGGTTCGAATCCCCGCCCGGCTACCACACCTCTCTTCAGAGCTCAATTGTCTCGATCCCAAGCGACGCGAGCTCCCTGGTTACCAGGCCTCTCAGCGAGGACTTGACGCTGCTCTTCTCAATGTACGCTTTCCTCGCACCTCCCGGTAAGGTCTTCGTCACCGCCTGAGATATAATGTCACCTGCCAGGGACCTTATGGCGTGCTTTGATATAATGTGGCCGAAACAAACGTCTTCTCTTAGCTCAATTGATGTAAAGGATCTGGGGTAGTGAGTTGAACCAAAGCCGATGGCGGGGATGCAGGGCGAGGGGCCAGTCTCTAGGGCACGCTGTATGGCGTTCGTCATTGCATTAAGCGCCCTTCTATCAGACCACTCGGTTTCCGTGCTGCCTATCTCAATGAAGACGACAGGCTTCTTATTGCCTGAGGGACCATGATGGGTCGCCTCAAGAGTAACCCCGTATTCCCCCAGTAAACCAGCTGCCTCAGCTTCCCTGAAGTAGGCGACTAGGAGGGTGCGCCCTAGGTCAGCGGGGGCATACGAGAGCTCCCTGGGGTTTCCGCCAAGCCTCGCCTCATCGGAGGGATTCCCAGGAAAGTGGACGGTCAGCGACTTGATCTTACTTGAGGACTCGTGCCTCGACAGGACAATTATGGCGTCGGCTGTCGGATCAGGCGTGATGTCAAGAAACTCAAACATGACGTCATCAACGTCATAGCCCGCCAGCTTTATGCCAGGAATTAGCTCATAACACTTGGAAGCAAGGCTACACGAGGACTCCCTGCCCCCAAGCCTTGAAAGGATCACCTGGGACGCCCTAACCCCGACGGGGTCTATTGTCGAATAAACTATAGCAGGCCTTATGAGGGTCACCTCAGACGAAAATTTAAGCCCCCGGATAAAAACTGCTTGGGAAGCAGGTTTGCACTCCTCGGTTACCTTCCAGGTAGTTTACGAGGACCCAAGCCAACTGTTCAAGGGCCTTAGCTCGGTTAAGAGGCTTCTCGAGGCCGAGAGATGTAACATGGCCACAGGCCCCTCCTGGGTAGTTGCCTCATGTAAGGATCTCCTTGTGAAGGCGAAGGTTTCCGTAGAGGGAGCAGAGAGGATCCCGATAGGGAGCGTGAAGGGTCACCTAATAATACAGGCCGAAGGGGAACCCGACGATCTTGTAAGGGCGTCAAGGATGGCCCTAGCCGTGGCCCAGGAGACCGGAGGGGGCCTATTGATGGCCTAAGTATGTGAACTTTAATTTTGGCCCTTCGGTCCCTTTCCGAGGCTGGGCGGTTTGACGAGGATAGTTATTATAGGTGCTGGAGCGGCCGGCATGTCAGCAGCCTCAAGGGCGAAGAGGCTGAAGCCTTCAAATGAGGTCATGGTGTTTGACTCGACCAGGTGGGTCAGCTTCGCGCTCTGCGGCATACCTTACTATGTTAGTGGGGAAGTGGGTGAGCTGGAGGACCTGCTCTACTACCCCCCTGAGGAGTTCACCAAGAGAGGCATTGACCTGAGGCTCGGCAAGAGGGTTACTGACATAGACCCTGCCAACAAGACCCTAACATACGTCGACGTGAGGACAGGGGCCGAGGAAAAGATTACCTGGGATAAACTCGTCCTCGCCACAGGTGCCATATCTAAGGCGCCTAAGATATGGCCTGAGATAAAGGACGCCTCAAACGTGTTCTATATATCTCACATGGACTCAGGTAAGTACATAAGGGATTACGCTAAAGCCCTGGGTCCGGGCAAGAAGGCCGTAATAGTTGGGTCAGGTTACGTTGGCCTCGAGATGGCTGACGCGTTATCAAGGATTGGGCTCAGGGTGACCGTCGTCGAGGCCCTTGGCCAGGTCGCGCCGAGGGTCCTCGACCCTGACCTCACGAAGGTCCTCGAGTCAAGGCTCCGCGAGGCCGGGGTTGAGACGTTCACTAATACACCGGTCGAGCGGTTCGAAATTGTAAACGGAAAGGCAACGGCCGCAATCACGCCCTCAGGTCGCATAGAGGGCGATATGTTCGTTCTAGGGGTTGGAATTGGTCCGAATAACGAACTGGCAGTGAAGCTCAAGCTTAGGCTTGGGCATAGCGGCGGGGTTCTGATAGAAGACCACACTCTGACGAGCAACCCTGAGGTCTATGCGGTCGGTGACGTCGCTGAGCACAGGGACCTGATCACGGGCGACGTTGTCTGGAGGCCCTTCGCCCAGGTTGCTAACAAGATGGGCCATGTGGCGGGCAGCAACCTCGGTGGGGTGGAGTCAATCTTCCCAGGTAGCGTCGGGACCTCGGCCTTCAAGGTGTTCAACATGGTGGTTGCTAGGACGGGACTAAGCTCTTCGGAAGCTGGCAAGTACGGCTTCAGGCCAGTTGAGGTATCTCTTGAGGCTGGCACCAAGGCCCACTATCTCGGAGGAGGCGCGAGATTATCACTAAAGGTTGTCGCCGATGAGAAGACAGGCAGACTCCTCGGCGCCCAAGCCATAGGCGGCGATGATACGATCTTCTGGAGGGTGAACACTATTGCTGCCCTCCTAACCACTAGGGGGACAGTGTGGGACTTGTTCACTACAGACTACGGGTACCAGCCAGCTCTTGCCCCAGTGTGGGACCCACTAGTGATAGCTGCTAGGCTGCTCATGAGGACCTTTGGGGAGAAGCCGAAGGCCTAGAGGTGCCTCAAGGATCACCCAGACCAATCTCGACCTGAGACCCATCGGCTAGGTTCAGAAGGTCCCTGAGCCTTACATCAGCTATCACCTCAGCAACGTCGCTCCTGTAAATGGTGATCTCAGGTCTCACGATGTAAACCTCTACCGTCCAGTTCAGGGCTGCGGGGTAGGCGAGAACCCTTCCAAGCCTTATTCCCTCAACCTTCGGGGGCTCTACGACCTTGGGTCTCTGCTTGACGAGGGCCCTGTTAAACTCGTCGGCGTCATCGATGACCCTTAAGTTCAATGTACCAGGGTAAGGGGTGAAGCCGAGGATTCGTCTTAAGTTCTCGGCATATAGGTTAATGAAGAACTCCCCCTCTCCCACTCCACTGAAGACAACGCCCCTGAATGTCTTCCTCAAATCAACGCCCTTAACGCAAAGCAAGAACTATTTTAAAGGCCTTACTTGGCTGGCTAGGTAGGTGTAAAGCTGTTGAGCACAAAGGCATTGGGATTAGCGCTAATAGCCATAGCGATTACGTCATTAGCCTTCCTGATCCCTGCCAACGCGCAGACCTCGCTGCCTTTTCAGGTAACCTATAACACCACAAGAGGTGTAATAGAGATAAGTAACGTGTTCTACAATGTAGGCTTTAACCTTGGCCTTGGGGGAAGGGCTTACTATTGGTGGGTCAACGTTTCAAAGTCTGCGCTGCTCTCAGTCATACCGTTTAACATGACAAAGATACCCACGCCCCTGATAGCAATCAGCTCAGCGAACTCAACAGTGGTCGAGCTACCAGGCCCACTATCAAACTCCAGGTGGACGGCAACGCAGGTCTCCTCGAGTGAGATCCTGGTGACCTATGAGTTAACAGCTAACGCCTCTCTCACATCACCCTTCCTCATAAGGGTCTTTGAATCGTTCTCCTCGGTATCTCCAGTAATCACGTACACTATCTCTGTCACAAACCTCGGGACATCGCCAGCATACGCAGCTATAGCCTATGGCATTGGGGCCTACCAACGGCCCTCAACTGGCTGGCAGGCGGTCGCCGTGGTCCCCCTTCCCAATGGTTCGCTTGAGGTGGAGCAGGTCGCTAATGCGACCACTCTTAAGTCGCCGATTACAGTGGTCAGCATTGAGGGCACTAGCAGCGGGCCAGGGCTCGTGTTAGGCCTGACAGACCTTCCAGAAGGGACGACGGTCGAGAACCTTGAGGGCAGGGTCCTTAGCCTGAGTGTCAATACAACATACCTCCTGGCATTCTTCAGGACCCCCCTCATACCCCCTAGCTCAAACTACTCAGTTACCTTTGAGGCCTTCGCCACGGGGTTCAACGCCTATGAACTAGGCGCGGCAGGCGCTTCGCTGCCAGCCTACTATCTTTACCCCAACTACACAGGCGCCGTGCAGAGGTCCATGGGGGTCGACAACGTAGTGAATGACCTCCAAGGTATGATCTCAAGCCTGAACTCGACAATCAGCGCGCTGAAGGAGCAAGTGAACAACCTCAGCGCTAAGGTGTACTGGTACTCAAGCCAGGTAAGGCTGGCGCAGAGGGCGGAGTCATATTACATGGAGGCCGCCCGCAGAGGTGGGATTCTAGCGGCTGGCCTGTTCGTGGCGGGTATCATACTTGGTGTGATAGGAGGGGCCTTCTTCCTCTCACCAAGCCGCGCGGAGTACGTAGCAGCTAAGAGGACTAAGGGAAGGGGCAAATAAAAGGGCCTTTTATTTTATGATGTTTAGTCTTCGAAGGCTAGGCCCTTCAGGGCCTTGGATACATTTGAACATCTCTCTATGCCCCACAAGACCTCTGAAGCCCCCTTTAGTTTGTCCTCACCCAGTCTGTCTGTTGTGAGCCTTCTGAACTTGCTCTCAACCCCGGACCTGGTCAACGGGTTCTTGAAGTGCCCGGGCGGATATGTTGAGCTCTCTGAGTAGGTTTCGCCATCTGCTAGCTCAACCGTTATTGAGTTCTTTATGCCCTCAGGGTAGATCATGTCGTACTCTGGGTTGACCGAGACCTTCATGGCCTTCATGACGTCTCTCACGTCGGTGGCTAAGTACCTCTGCGGCTTGAACGTGTCAAGCCAGACCTTGCCATCCAGTAGGGCAGCGGCTACTATGTAGGGGAGGCTGTGATCAGCTGTCTCACGCGTCCTAGGGTCCCATTTCTCAGGATCCTTAGCAATTATGTTATACCCTACCGTGAACGTCTCGACGTGAACCGACCTCAGGCGGCTGGGCGTTATTGGCCCTGTCTTCTCCCTAAGCTTAAGGGCCGCCTCCACGGCGCTCATGGCATGATACTCGACAGGCCAGTACTTGATGCTAGTCTGAAGGACCTTGTAACCCTCTCCCTTCTCACCTCCCATAACTGGGACGTCAAACCTTTCCCCGCTAAGCGCCACCTTGAAGAAGCCGAACTCACCCTCGAATATAGGGGAGGGGCCCGTCATCCCCCTCCAGGCGAGCAGCGCCGCGAAAAGCCCGTTCCTAGCGGCGTTAGCTGCGGCGCATCCCTTCCACATGCTTAGCTCGCCGGCCCTCGTCTGCCTTAGGGCGGCCGCGTTAACGGTCGCCAGGTTGATGGCATGCCTCATCTTCTCCTCGTCAAGGTTGAGCACCTTGCCGGCCCCTACTGCTGAGGCTATCGCTATGTAGACAACGTGGTCCCATCCCTTGCCCCTCACGCTGTAGGCGTCCGCAAGCCTGGCCGTGACCTCATAGGCGGCCACAATGCCCTCTATGATCGCCGAGCCGTCGGCCTCCGCTATCTCAGCGGCAGCTATGACAGGGGCTATGTTGTCACTTGGATGGAGGGCCTCCTTGGAGAGGTAAGTGTCGTTGAAGTCAAAGTACCTTGCGGCGCACCCATTGGCGAAGGCAACGTGGTCGGCTGGGCCAGTGGACCTGGTGCCCCACAAGGTGGCTCCTATCCTTGAGCTTGACGAGGACCTCGCAATCCACCTGGCTATGCTTGGGGGTTCCTCATAGAAGGCCCCAAGCGCCACGCCGAGGGTATCGACTATCCTCTTCTTTGTCTCCTCTATTACGTCCCCGGGGAGCCTGTTGAATTTGAGGTCAACAGCCCACTCGGCAATTCTTGACGCCAAGTCACCCAACAGAAGTCACCAGGTCGTCTCGGTCTAGACCCTTATTAATTTCTAGCGTTAAGGGTCATTCTGAAGAGGCCAGGGCCTTGCTAACATACGCCAAGTATCCGTATCTCGCCGACCTGCCAGGCTATCTAACGAGGGCATTCGGCTATCAGGTCACTGTGAGGGACCTTGCTGATGATCCACGGGTCCTGGAGAGGGCGAGGAGGATTGTTAGATGGGCGATCGAGGTTGGCGAGGTAGGTCTCCCTGAGGTCAGCGCCGAGGAGGAGGTCGCCTCCTTTTACTTGGCCTCAGCCATTGTGGCCACCGCCGGGTCCACGAGACTGGCAGAGATTTTCGCTGAGGCCGAGGCCAGGAGGTCTAGGAAGCTCCTCGATACTGAGGACAAGGAGAGCCTGTTAGCGATAGCAAAGGCTATGGGCCTAAGGGCCTTCCCCGCCGAGGTCAGGGTGCCCTGGGTTATAAGGCAGGGGAAGGTACTCTATAGGTCACTAGGCTACTCCGTAAACGTGGCTGACTACCTCAAGGTGACCTCAGGGGTCTCAGACCCTAGGTGGTACTTGGTTAACTCTATGGTCAAGAAAGGCCGGGTGTTCTTAGATGACAGAGGCTTCAGGGATTTCCTATCACTGGCAGCATACAGGAGGGTCAGGCAAATAGTGGCCTCTGTTCAGAAGGACGAGGCTCTCAGGGCCTTTGCGGAGGACGTCCTGAGGGTGCTTGAGGCTAAGGCAGCTAAGATACCAGTCTCCAAGGGGCTTGACGCTGGCACGTTCCCACCCTGCATGAAGGAGCTATCTCAGAACCCAAGCTCTAAAGGTGACAAGGGGCTCTACGCGTATGTATCGTTCCTTGCCTCAACAGGTACCCCTCTCGAGGTTATATCGTCTGAGCTGTCTAGGACTCTCGTGGTCCCTGAGAACAAGGCGAGGATGTTAGTCGAGGCCCTGCTTAAGGCCGGCCTTGGGTCAAGGTACAAGCCCTACACGTGCGAGGTCATGAAGAGGGAAGGGCTGTGCCCCTTCAACTGTGAGACCAGGACCCCCCTCGAGGCATACAGAAGGCTCACTAGGTCGTCCTCTGCTGGCAGTCAAGGCGGGAGAGGAGCTGAGAGAGCTTCCCAAGCCTCGCCCATCCGTTCCTGAGGGCGCTGTTGGCGATGTCAACCAGCTCGCTTAACGTTCTGGGGTCTACGGTCACCACCCCCTTCACCTTTAGGGGGGCAGATATCTGTACAGCGCTCACCAGCTCAACTATTACCTCCTCGCTGATTGCTATCAACCCACTGTGCTTGAACCCAGCATCCCTGGACGCCTGAAGCACGGGAGAAGCGCATACGATGTTTGGCAGCTTCACGTGGAGTATGGGGCCCGTGACCTTAAGCCAGAGGTAGTCAAAGGGCCTGGCAAGGAACCTGGCTACGTCAGCGAGTGAGACCTCGTTGTGGGTCTTAAACACTATCCTGGCTTCATCCCTGAGCCAGTGCCATTCCCCCTCAACAAGCGTCACGCGGCCAGTGCAGCTGCTCGTCGTCCTCAGGCCGGCCTCGTTAATTGGCAGAAGGAATCTCTCAGCCCCAGGGTCCAGATACCCTATTAGGCGTTCCTCGAGTAGAACCCTCCTGGCATTACCTTGGGACCGAGGCTCTGACATCGACTACCACCTGGTAGAACCGGGGACCCACCATCCTCACGATCCTCGCTCCTTCTGGCATCCAGTCGACGTTGAGGTTCGAGAACGCCTCCTCTAAGGGGAATAGGGCGTTGGACTCGGGTTCCTCATTCTTAGATGCGTGAACGTGAAGATAGACGTGTATCACGCCCTTCCCCCTAAGTGCCTGAACTGCGTAGGGAAGATACGACAGCGCGAGGTCAGGCAAGGGCATGAGGACCCTATCCGCGACACCGCTGAGCCTCTCAATGATCACCTGGGCGGCATCACCAAGGTGTGGGATTACCCTATCCTCGACTCGGTTCAGCCTTATGTTCTCGACCATGTGGTTATAGGCATCAGGATTTACGTCGATGCTATGAATAAGCTTCGCCTGGGAATGCCTCGCAATTATGATGGAGAAGGTGCCAACTCCAGCGAACATATTGACCACAACCTCGCCTGGGCTAACAAGCCTTGCGACCCTTATGTGCTCATAACTAAGCCTTGGAGTAATGAAGTCCTTACTCACGTCAACCTTAAAGGCGCAGCCGTGTTCCTTGTACACGGTCTCCGTCCTTTCCTCCCCCGCCAGGTGGACGAGCTGCCTGACCTTGTAGGGGCCCTGTACTGGGCTGACGGCTAGCCACGCTGACTTGATGTAATTGTGATGCTCAAGAAGCCTATCTGCGAAGTACTTTGACTCCTGAAGAGCAGGCTGAGCTCCATATCGTGGTTTAATGATAGCTATATCACCTACTATCTCAACTTTAAACTTAGTCAAGGCGCGCCACCAGGCTTCCTGAGCAGGGAGATGAAGAACCCCGGCATGCCGTCCTCAGGGCTGAACCTGAGCCCCAGTCCGTTAAAGGAGGCCCACCTAGGCAGCCTGGATGGACTCTCCATCTCGAATCCAATCCCTAAGGCCTGCTGCACGACCCACTCGTTCTCAACGTCTGTTAATGTGCACGTTGAGTAGACGAGCCTCCCTCCTGGCTTCAAAAGCCTATGGGCCTCTTTGATGAACTGTATCTGATACCTCGACAGCGTTATAGCGTCCCTTAGGCTCCTCTCGTCAGAC
>JBMFIT010000025.1:0-19650 GCA_049974445.1 Acidilobus sp. | reverse complement strand
GGACGAGTCCTATGCCCCTTGCTGACGCTATGGTCACGGAGGTCCAGGACCTGGACGAGCTCGGGAAGAGCAGCATGCCCCTCCCCGACGAGGGCCTCCCCTCTGCGGCCCTCTCGGCGTTCCTCAGCACCCAGGACGCGGCCTCGACCTCCTCCCTCGACGCACCAAGCTCCTTGCCGGTCTCGACGGATATGAGCCTGGCCAGCTGGTCCCTCATGTCGTCAACTGCGTCAGCCGCCTCGGCTAGGGCCTCAATCCTGTCCCTCGTTGAGACCATGGCAAGGGCGTCAGGCCTAAGGCTCTCTGCGACCTCATTGAGCGACCTGGGCATCGCGTAGTAAAAGGTGTACCCGAGGGGCGTGGTGACCCAGAGCCTCACGCCATCCTCCTTGACCCTGCCCGCCTGGAGGTACCTGAGCCCGAGGCCATCCTGTGATATGACCGCCTCGTCGACGGCCCTCACGGCCTCAAGGACGTCAACGTCGGACAACCAGGTCACCTCATACAGGCTCCTCCGGGTACCCCATGGCCTTAGAGACGTGTACAGCCATTGCGAAGAGGGCGCTGCTCAGCCTGTTCATCACCCTCAGGGCCAGTGGGTCGACCCTGAACCCCCTTGAAGCCCTCACGAGGGCCCTCTCGGCCCTCCTCACCACGGTCCTAGCTACGTGAAGGGCGGCGGCAGGAGGCGGGCCGGCTGGGAGGACGAAGCTCTTAAGGGGAGAGGCCCCGTAGTACCTGTCCGCCATCTCCTCAAGCCTCCTAAGGTCGTCCTCTGAAATTGACCTGCTGCCGGAGACCATGAAGCCAACCCGGAACATAAGCCTCTGGATGTACTCGAGGTCCGAGGCGACCTCCTTCATGTGTGGCGGGACGAGGCTCCTGGCGAGCCCTACGAAGCTGTTAGCCTCGTCGAGGGCCCCTATTAGCTCGATCAGCGGGTGGTCCTTGCTGACCCTCGTCTTCAGGGCGACACAGAATGTAGTCCCATCGTCACCGGTACGGGTGAACACGTGGGCCAAGCCTAGCCCCGACGAGGATGCGACAGGGGAGATATTAAGGTTGAGGCGAGGACGCGGGCTGGCCAGCGCTTAGGTCATAGTGCATTGTGAGCGGGGTAGTCGTTACCGCGAACACGTAGCCCTCCCTGAGGGCGTAGCTGACGACGGCCATGTACCTGTCCTGGAGCCTGGGCGCGTACTGCCTCACCTGGCCTGGGAGGGAGAGGACGTCGAGCTGGGACTCCTCGCTCCTGAGTATCACCTTGGTGTTGGTGAGCTGTACCACAACGTTGTTCAGGTCCCTCGGGATGTGGGTGCTGAAGACAAGCCCTATCCCCCTGGCCCTCCCTAGCCTCGCGACCTTGGATACTATAGCTGAAATCTCGCCCACCTCCTCCGCCTCCTCCCTCGTCCTCCCCTCGCTGGGGAAGAACTGATGGGCCTCGTCGATGAACACAACGACGTTGGGGCTCCTGGACGAGGCCCTCTCGGACCAGAGCCTGTGCTTCCACGTCAGCAGCCTATCAAGGAGCCTGTAGGCTAGCACCCTGAAGGACTGGGCGCCTCCCTGGGAGGTCTCAATGCCCCACCTAAGGTCAACCACTACTGGGACGTCAAGGTGGCCGGCGAGGCCGACGATGGAGCTCCAGGAGGGCTCGGGCATGACCCTGAGCTCCTTGCCACTGGAATAGAGCACGTCAACGAAGCCGGCGTCAAGGAGTGACGAGACCCTGCTGAAGAGCGCCCTCACCGTCTCGCGGTGGGGCAGCATGGATGAAAGGTGTCCCTTGACCTCTTCAATGGCCTCGTTGAAGGTCCCCGCCGAGACCTCGTCGCGTCCCCTTAGCTGGCCCGAGGGCGGCAGCACGAGCTCCATTGTGAGCAGGTTCGCAGCCCTACCCTCAGGGGGGTAGAGGGCCTCCTCTCGGCCCCCCGGCACCACGTACTTGCTGACCAGGTCATAGGTCATGATTGTAAGCCTCTCCTCGAACTCCTTCCTCTCGGGCCCCCCTGAGCGACTTCTACCCGAGCTCATCTCCATATACAGCCTGAAGGAGGCGGCCAACACCACCTCAAGCGGGGGCCTGGCCCCGTGCCTCTGCTCGAACCTCCTTATGAGGGAGCTGAGGGTGGCCCTGACGAGCTCTGTCGACCCAGGCATGAGGGCGAGGAGGGACTCGGCCGAACTTGACGTGGTGTCAATGACGTAGGGGGCCACCAGGAACCTGAAGTCAAGGCCCTGTGCCTCAAAGTACGTGAGGCCGTCGTCCCTGACCCCCCTCCTGAACCTGACCTCGCTCCCCGTGAGGGGTCTGAGGACGCCGTCGTAGTACTCCTCAACGACGCCCAGCAGGGCCGAGGCTACCCCGCCCCTCCCCTGGCCGCCCGAGAGGTGCTGGGCCGTAACGGGGAGCACGACGAGAACGCCCCCTGGCGGCCTGGCGCCGCTGAACGAGGACTCCCTTACAGCGGCCGGCTCCGGCTCCTTCAGTGGGGGTATGGGAAGCTGGACGAAGTCCTCGTTCAGGTCTACGATTACGGCAACGAACCTGTCGTGGCCCTTCAGCTGGGAGTAGGCGCTCGCCACCATGTTCTTGAGAAGCGTCGTCTTCCCGCTCCCGGTGGTCCCGACCACAAGGACGTGGTGGAGGAGGGCGGAGACGGGCAGCCTGAAGGGCACCTTGCCCTCGGCTATGAGACCCCCGGGCGTGGCGAGGCTCCCAAGCGTGACCCCGTCGGAGGGGAGGTCGAGGAGGGACCTGAGGACATCGGGTCTCGGGACCACGACGGGGGCCTGCGGCTCTATGCTCTTTATCGCAGGCCTGGGGGTGCTGTCCTGGGGGCCGAGCTCTAGCACAAGCTCCCCCTCCACGACTGCGTCGGTTATCAGCCCCCTCGGCTCCAGGCCGTCAACAATGGGGCTGACGGGCGGCTGAACCCCTATCATCGCCAGCTCGTCCCTCCTGCCTATGGCCGTGACCCTGACGAGCACCAGCCTCTGGTCCTTGGGGTCAACCAGCACAAGGTAGTCGCCGACCCTGTGGAACGGGGCCTCGCTGTCCCCGTAGTAGGTGAACGGGTCTATGTTGAAGGTGATCCTGGAGTTCTCGCCCACCTTGACCTCTGAGAACCTTGAGACCCTCCCCACCACCTTGCCTATTGAGCTGGCCTTCGAGTACGCGTCCCTCAGCATCCTGTCCAGCCTGTCGACCTGGTCCTCCCCGCCCTTGATCCTGACAAGTATGTCCTCGACACCCTGCCTCTGGGCCTCAGGCAAGCTGGATCCCACCCCTCTCCTCTACCTCGGTCTCGTAGCCTACCCTCCCGCCCATGCCAAGCACGGACTTGGCGAGCAGCCCCTTTAGGGCGTTAGTGATCATCTTCGCCCTCCTGTCGCTGGCGGCTATGGTCACGGGCTCGAGGCTCTGCCTGAGGACAGTGTCGGCCAGGAAGGCCTCTATGGGCTCCAGCCCGGCCTCCCTGAGGAGGGCCAGCGTCCCCTCGCCGTACTCGAGCCTGTAGACCCTCGACCTGACCCCAGGCCTGTGAAGCGGGCTTGGGACCATCACGACGTACTCGACCAGCTTTGAGAGCCCGTCGGCCCTCACGAGGACCCTTGGGGTCGCGTAGACCCTCCCAGGCACGACACCGGAGCAGCCGGAGGAGGCCAGCTGCTGGAGGATCATGGTGTCAGCGACGTCAGTCGCCCTGACCCCGCACCTCTCGGCGAGAGTGACGAACCTCGGCGAGCTCGAGAGGATGTAGCTCCTCTCGACCCTCTTGACCACGCCTATCACGGGTATGCCCTCGGACTCGAGCCTCGATACCGCCCTGTGCCTGACCTCCATGGGGCCCGGGACCCCCCTGCCGTGGGATATGAAGGTTGGGCCGTCGAGCAGAACCACCGGCCTCCTGCCTATGGACTCGTAGGCCCTCGCCGCAAGCAGGGACGACCCCATCAGGGCCCAGGTCTCAAGGGACAGCCTGGCGTAGTCCATCACCCCGCTCACGAAGGAGGGGGAGAGCTGCGAGGGCTCAGCCGATACGACTGTTATGCCTGGGTTCTCGGGGAGGTTGAGCTCCCCATGCGGGATCAGGTAGAAGAAGGGGGGCTCCCCTCCTCCCCCACATGACAGCCTGGGGTAGAGGGAGGGGTAGTCGCAGAGCTCAACGGGGCCTGGGCCTGAGACGCTCACGGCTGAGACGGCAACGTCGGCCGCAGGGGTCGTTATGGCCCTGCTGCTGCTGTCCACGCCAACGTGCACGAGCCCCCTGAGCCTCTCCCTCTGCGGGGCGGACCTCGGTATCAGGGGCCTGGAGGCCTGCTCATAGAGGTCGACTGGGCCCCCCGCCCCCTCCTCCCCTAGGCCAATGACGTCGGCCAGCCTGAGCAGGACGTAGCTGGGCCTTCCCCCCTCGCCGATGCCGACCAGGGACCTGGCTAGCCTGTCTATCACGTCGTAGACCGCAGCCGTATCACTTTCCCTCTCTCGTCATGGTTATAGCATCAGTAATACCTTATAAGATATACCCCAACCCGGAGGGGCATGGGAGCCGTCGGACCCTTGCCCGGTATTACCCCAGGCACGGTAAGCGTGGTTACCTCAACCCTCAACGAGTCCAGGAACCTGCCCGAGCTGGCCAGGAGGGTCAGGGAAGCCCTCAGGGGGTTCAAGGCCGAGCTAATAGTCGTCGACGGCGGCAGCATAGATGGCACCCAGGAGTTGGCGAGGGACGTTGCCGACAGGGTGATCGTGATCCAGGGTGGAGGCCAGACCAGGTGCCTTCTCGAGGGGATAAGAGCAGCCTCGTCAGAGGCCGTTGTGACCATAGACGCCGACCTTGAGAACCCGCCTGAGCTGATACCCTCCCTGCTGAGGGCCTTTGAGGGGGGAGGATATGACCTCCTAGTGGCCAGGAGGGGGAGGCTCCCGAGGACGTGGGAGTCAATAGCCTCTGCGACCCTGGGCAGGGCCTTCGGAGTCAGGGACGTCTTCTCCAACTTCAGGGTGTACAGGAGGTCGAGGTTCGCCGGCTACGCGCTGAGGGCAGGGGAGACGTACGGCTGCGAGCTCCTTGAGCACGCCTGGGCCTCCGGCATGAGGGTCGGGGTGTACGACTACGAGCCTACCTACGTCAGGCCTGACTCAAGGGTCGGGTGGGGGCTGAGGGGCGAGTACAGGGCCCTCAGGGCGACCTTGACCTGCCTGGGGCTCGCCCTAAGGGACCTCCTCGGGGTATAACGCTTATTTTACGCCTGCCCTCGTCAGGCTGGGTCTGTGCTTGGCCAGCTTCCCACTCGACCCGAGGAAGTTCAGGCCCATCTCGTTCACTCCCTCCCTGGGCAGGTCCTTTGACGGAGGCTGCCTCACGAGTGACTCCGGCAGGCTTTGCTTTTCTCTAGAGGCCGAGGGCGTGATCAGGATAAACGAGCTTACGCCGGCCAGGCCAGCCGCCCCCTCCTTCGTGACCGCCGGGTTCACGGTTTCATTAAGCCCTAAGCTGAGGGTAACGAGGGACAAGAGGAGGGTACTTGAGGAATGGGAGCCCTCCAACGAGGGCAACTTCAGGCCATGGTTCGACCCCCTCTTCGCCCCAAGCGAGGACTGGGTCCCGAGGAGGACTATACTGACCGGCAAGGCGACCTGTGAGGACGGGACCGTCTGCTCTACACTTGCGCTCGCCCTAGCAGCCGACGAGCCTCTCTATGGGCTCGGCGAGCACTTTGGGCCCCTCAATAAGAGGGGGCAGGAGTTCATAACGTGGGCGGCGGACGCGCCGTCCACGCCCAACTACGCTACCTACGTCCCGGTCCCCTTCATATGGTCTCCAAGGGGCTGGGGGCTGCTTGTCAACACGTACGCCCCGGTCTACTTTGACCTTGGCAAGACTTCCTACGACAGGCTCCTGATAATTACGAGGGGGCCTATTGACGCCTACCTGCTCCTCGGCCCCCCCAGGGAGGTCATAGGTAAGCTCTACTCGCTGACCGGGAGGCCCAAGGCCCCGCCACCCAAGTGGAGCTTCGGCTTCTGGCAGAGCAAGTGCGCGTACAGGAGCCAGGAGGAGGTGCTGTCGGTCGCGAGGGAGCTCAGGTCAAGGGGGTACCCGGCAGACGTCATCCATGTTGACCCGACGTGGGAGGGGAACTGGGACAAGTACAGGTGCGACGTTGTCGACTTTGAGTGGGATCCCAGGGCCTTCCCTGACCCCAAGGGGATGGTTGAAGAGCTCCACTCCATGGGCTTCAGGCTGTCCTTATGGATAAACCCCTACATCGAGCCCAACACCCCCCTCTGGAGGAGGCTCGAGAGGTACCTCGTCAAGTCCAAGTACGGCGGGCCGGCTAGGCCCGGCGCTGACTGTCAGAGGCGCGAGGGCGCGGGCATGGTCGACCTGACTAGCAGGGATGGATTTGAGGCGTTCAAGCGGGCCCTCAAGGACCTCGTGCTCCCCTACGCTGACGTGGTAAAGGCCGACTACGGCGAGGCGCTGCCCGAGGACGCAGTCATGAGTAACGGGATGACCGGTGAGCAGGCTCACAACCTTTACCCGCTCCTCTACATGAAGGCTGTCTACGGGGCAACCCTTGAGGAAAAGGGCTATGGAGTAGTTTGGGGCAGGGCCGGCTCAACCGGCGTCTGGGCCTACCCCCTCAACTGGGGAGGGGACCCTCCGTCAAGCTGGGAGGGGCTCTCCCAGGCGATCAGGGGTCTTCTCTCCTACCACGCCTCAGGCGCCATGTTCGCATCCTTCGACGTCGGGGGCTTCCTGGGCAGGCCGAGCGAGGAGCTCTATGTGAGGTTCCTGCAGGCCGGCATAGCCGTCTCCCACGTGAGGGCCCACGGCGTCACTGACAGGGAGCCGTGGAAGTACGCCCCTGAGGTTACTAGGGCGATGCTGAGGCTCAGGTACAGGCTTCTTCCGTACATATACTCCCAGGCAGTAAAGGCCGTCAGGGACGGGGTACCGCTGGTCAGGCCTCTCGTAATGGATCACCCTGACGACCCCGCCGTCTACGGCTTAAACGACGAGTTTTACCTGGGGGAAAGCCTGTTGGCCGCCCCGGTAATGGAGGAGGGAGGTTGGAGGTCACTCTACCTCCCGAGTGGGGTCTGGGTTGACATCTTCACCGGCCAGGCGATAGAGGGTCCAAGATGGGTCAGCTCAAGGTACCCCCTCGACAGGTTCCCCCTGTTCGTGAAGGAGAACTCGGTTATACCGATGCTTGGCGTCGACGTAGATCACGTGCCTGACGGCCCGTTCAGCCCAATAGAGTTCCACGCCTACAGGGTCAACGATGTTGAGACTGATTACCACGACGATGGGGTTGATGGCAGGGTCGTGTGTCGTGGCGGCACTTGCGAGGCCGTTGGACTCCCGCCAGGCGTTAGGTTCACCTTCATCTACCATTAACCCTCCCTCCCAACAGAGCCGGGGGGTCGCCCGTGGCGATACCTGGAGAGGCTGCCAGCAGGTTCGTGCCAGGATCGACCTCGGAGCAGGTCCAGCCCGCAGGCGTTGACCTGAGGTTAGGGGAGGTCTTCGAGTTCCTAAACAATGGGTTACTGATGGAGGACCAGAAGAGGCTCCCTGACGTGAGGCCAGTAAGGCCTATCGAGGGGGCCTTCAGGCTCGGCCCAGGCGCCTACAAGATCAGGTTTATTGATGTTGTCGAGGTCCCCCCTGACGCCGTGGGTTTCTGCTACCCGAGGAGCACCTTGCTCAGGATGGGCGTGATGGTATACTGCGCGGTCTGGGACCCTGGGTACAGGGGGAGGGGGGAGTCCCTCATGGTAGTTCACAACCCCCATGGCGTAGTAATTGGCGTGGGGGCGAGGGTGGCCCAGCTCGTGTTTTTGAGGCTTGAGTCGACGCCGAGTAGGGTCTACGGCGGGTCCTACCAGGGCGAGAACCTATAGCCTGGCAACGGCCGGCAATACAATGGGTATCAGGAGGGTCAGGAGGACCCCTTGCACGAGGCCCTCCAGTCCCGCCTCCGGCCCGCCGTAACGCGTTATGACGCCCAGTGTGGTATCCATTGACGTGGCTCCCCCCATGACGACAGAGCCCTCCCCTATCAGCTCGACAAGGGCTGGGAAGAGGGCCAAGGTGAGATCCTCCCTTAGCTGGTTGGAGACGAAGCCAATTACACCCATCGCTGGGCTGATTAGCGAGAGGAAGGGCCCCGTGAAGGAGTACCACCCAGAGCCGAGAGCAACCGCTATCGTGAGCCTGAGGGGGAGGTCAAGCGACAGGGCGACGATCACGCCGACCAGGGCGTCGCCAGCCACAGCTGACCCTGTGAAGGCCAGGCCAAGCTCAGCTATCCTTCTCCCCGCCCTCAGGATCCTCCTCCATGAGAGCCCAACGTAAACCCCTGCGGTCGCTACGACGATGTAAAGGAAGACGTAGGCGTAGGGGAGGACGAGGTTAGGGCTAGGCCTGAGGATTACGCCGGCCACAATCCCAGCTGTGAAGCTCGTCACGGTCCTTAGGGCGGCCCTAAGCTCTTCTCTCAAGCCGCCTCACCACAGCCTCCCCTATAAAGGACCCGGCCAGGCCCGGGAGGAAAGCGAGCAGGACGGAGGAGATCACTATCGTACCCACCTGGGCCCTTATTGAGATGACCTCTGACCCAACTACAAGGCCCATGGAGAAGACAAGGGCAAGGATAGAGGCCGTCGACGCGACGTCAAGGGCCCTGCTGGACCTGACGTCCCTCACTGAAGCTATAAGGCCCACGAGGAAGCCGAGCCCGAGCGACATGTAAAGCGCCTCTTCCATAGACAGCAAGCGCAGCCCTGGGTTGACGAACTGCCTGGGCTAAAAGCTGAAAGGCTGTAAGGGGTCGTCAGGCCCGGCAGACGGGCTGCCCTTAGGTCGCTTGGGCAGGCCCATCGACCCTCCTCCAGCTAAGCTTAATAGGCAAGGTGCTAGGTCGCTCATGGGCTGACTTGAGGGCAAGGTACTCGCTGCCGTACGCTGCCTACATACTGGCCTTCGGCGTCGCCCCTTTCACAGCCACCTTCGTGTACATGGGCCTAGGCTATAGGTCGGCCCTACTTCTCATAAAGGTCGTCCCACTTAAGCTAGTCCTCTACAACACGTTCCTCCTAGCAGCCGGGATTGCCGTTGGCGCTACCATACTTGGCCTTCTCGAGGCTATAATCGTCGACTCCCTTACCTACAGGTACAGGACCCCCGTCTCCCTCCTCTTCATGATCCCCTACACCGTCCCATTCACGTCGGCTGCCCTCATGTGGGTGATAAGCCTTTACGGCGAGGGCTATGGCTGGTTCACATACTTTCTCAACCTGAAGTACGACCCCCTCCTAGAGCCCTCCACCGCTATGCTTACCATCACCATGGTTAGCATATGGGCCTCGACGCCATTCTCGTTCCTGATGATATACTCTGGCCTTCAATCGATACCACCCGAGGTGAGGGAGAACGCCATGATGGACGGCCTCGGCCTCGCGAGGTACTACAGCGAGGTCGCAATACCGATGGCCAGCAAGGCTATCCTTGTTTCCCTGCTCCTCCAGCTCGCCCTGGGGCTCGGGAACTTCGACATGCCGTACGTGATGACCATGGGAGGGCCTGGCTTCCTGACCACAAACCTTGCCGTTCTTGTGTATAAGGCCATCTTCGAGATGGGGAGCTTCTCGGCTGGAGCCCTCATAGCGGCTATGCTGTCAGCCTTTGCCATTGTGCCCTCGTTCCTCCTCCTCTTCGTCATGCGCGCCCAGAAGCCCCTTTTACCGAGCGTTAAGGTCAGAGTACCCGACACGGCCTTCAAGGCCATAGCCGTGGTCCTTGGCGTGCTGCTGATGCTGGCAAACCTGATGCCCGTCTACTGGATGTTCCTCGTGGCCTTCAGGCCAGACACCCTGGACTTCAGGAGGCCGCCAGTTCTAGTCCCTGTGGCCTTCACCTCAAAGTACTTTGTCCAGGCGATATCGGGGAGCGTGCCCTACATGATAAGTAGCATCGTTGTCAGCATCGGCGTCGGCCTCATCACGGTGTTCGTGTCGGCGCCGGCAGCCTATGAGGTCGCCAGGGGGAGGATGGGAAGGTGGCTGCTAACTCTCTCCATATTCCTTTACACGCTCCCCTCGATGTCATATGTTGTGCCCCTCTACCTCTGGTTTAGCAGGGCCGACATCCTTAACACCTGGTGGGCGCTGATGATAGCCTCGCCCATTTTCACCGCGACCTTCGCCGTGTGGGCCATGCATGGATTCTACCTGGACCTCCCAAGGGCCTATGAGGAGGTCGCCGACCTGTTCAACATAAGGGGCAAGATGACAAGGATCATACTGCCGCTGTCAAGGCCTGTGCTCATGAGCGTTTTCCTGGTCTCGCTCATCTTCGCCTGGCACCTCCTCGTGTACCCGCTGATCCTCTCGAGCACTCCGTACAACCTCTCCTTCCCGCCCATTGGTGCGCAGACCGTTACCATCTACGCCCTTACGGCTATTGAGCAGTCAATAATAAGGTGGGGCCTCCTGGCTGCCATGGCCCTTGTTGCGGCCCTGCCAGTCATGATAATAGCCTTGGCCTTCCTTTACCTGGTCTCGAAGGGAGGCTACTCTCTCGGGCTGAAGTTCCTGTGAGCTGTCCAAATCAAAATTAATATACTTCCCACATTAGATATTGGGATGTAGTTTGCGGTCCCTATCAGCCTGGGCCCTAGCTGCGATCGTGATCGTTATCATCGTCGTCACCGCGGTGGGCGTGACCATATACTACATGAGGTACAGGCCAAAGCCCGTGACCCTCACGATCGTCACCTACACAGGGGCGCCCTCGAAGTTCCTTGCGCTGGCCGCCGAGGAGTTCGAGTCCAGACACCCTAACGTTGTAGTCCAGGTCATTAACTTCTCCTTCTCACAGTACGTTAGCAACGAGCTGACGGTCCTCAAGAGTGGGAGCTCACAGTACGACATAGTTACCTTTACCCCAACCTCGAGCATGGTTCTTGAGCCCTACCTCGTGCCGCTCAACTCGTCAGTCCTGAACCTCAGCGACCTCATATGGCCAGTTGAGTCGTTCGGTGGCGTGTACAGGCTGCCTAACGGCAGCACCCAGGTCATAGGGGTTGCCTTTGAGACTGACGGCATGGTTCTCATGTACGACGCTGCCCTGTTCGACAATGCCACGCTTGAGCAGGAGTTCTACGACGAGTACCACATGCAGCTGAGCCCATGGACTTGGCACAACTGGACCGCGGTGGTTGACGCCAGTAAGTTCTTCGTGTCCCACAACATAACCAAGTATGGAATACTGGTATACACCGACCCAACGCATGACATAATTGACGCGTTCCCGTTAGTCTTCGAGTGGTACTATATGCATGAGCCAGCCCTGAACTGCGGTAACCTCGGAGGGCTGCCAGACTACGGCACCATGTTCATGGGATGCGTACCAAGCGGATGGCCCTACGGCTTCCCTCCGCCCAGCTATAATAGCAGCGCTGGCGTCCAGGCACTGGAGGCCTACGCCCAGCTTGTCGGCTACGAGCCCAACCCGAAGGTGCTCACGATATCATATGACAACATAGTCCAGCTCATCACCTCTGGCCAGGCCCCAGGAGGGTTCGTGTTCATATCCCAGTTCTCGTCAATACCGCCCTCGGTTAGGTCCCAGTACCTCATGGCCCCTGCTCCCGGGGACTACGCGGAGGCCGGCTCAACGTTCTTTGGGATAAGCAGGTACTCACAGCACAAGGCCCTGGCGCTGGAGTTCCTGAGGCTCGTGCTGTCCCCTTCCTTCCAGGAGCAGGCCTTCCTGAGGCTCAGCATATACCCAATTTCAAAGGCGGCCTTCCAGGCGCTCCTCTCCAACTCGTCCCTACCGACGTACGAGCACGAGTGGCTGGAAGAGGCCTACTCAGCCGCGCTCCACGCATACGCCGCGCCTCCCGCAATTGTAGGTACCGCCACCTTCCTCGTGCCCGCGTTCAACCAGGAGGTCTTTTCATACCTGACAGGTGCTATAACTAGCCCTCAGCAGGCCCTTCAGGCCGCCGCGTCAAAGTGGGTTCAGGAGCTTTCAGCCATCAGCGGCTAAGCGACCACTACAAGGGGCACCTCCGACAGCGAGCCGCTGGACAGGGCCCACGCCCTGACCCCAATGGGAGACGCAATCAACCAAGGGATGGGCCAGAGGGCCATCCCCTCTAAGTCCTTTTTGCTCGGCTTCGGGGCTCCGAAGGGGTGGGTGTGGTAGAGGGCCTCTACCTCAAGCCCTAGCGCCTCCGCCAGGTTGTGCCCTGCCACCACGTCTAGGGGGTTCGCTAGAAACTCAGTAGGCGAGTGTGACAGGTTCTCATTTGGGAACACTATCTGGACCCCACAGCTCTTGCCAATTAGGACCCCCGTCTCCTCCTGACCTGAGCCCTTGGCCAGGACTACAAGGTGCGACAGGATCCTCTCGCTCACAGACAGTGAGGTGCACCTGCTCATGGCCTCACTATCCTCGCTGCCATGGAGGTCGTGTCTAGGAGCGCGAGGCTCGGGCCTCCTATGGCTGATGAGAGTGGGCCCGGGTTCAAGATCAACACCCCCCTCACGTAGGTGAGCTCCTCCTTGTGGGTGTGCCCGTAGAGGACCCCCTCGAACCTCCCAGACTCCGCAAGCGCGTGAGCTACCTCAACTGTTAGATCGGCTGACCCCCTCCCATGCATCAGCAGGAGCCTCCTGCCGCCCATCTGTACTATCCTTGGCCACGACTCAACCCTGGCGTTGTACTCCCTCGCGGCCTGAAGCATTAGCTCAATCTCACCGTCGTTGTTTCCGAGCACCCCCTCAATAGGCACTCCTACACCCCTTGCTAGCTCCCTAAGTGTGAAGGGGGCTATGAAGTCACCGAGGTGGATGACGGCCTCAACGCCCGCCCTCCTCATATAGTCTGCTGCTCTCCTGGTGGATTGAAGATCATCATGGGAGTCACTGACGACGCCGATCAACAAGGGGACTCCCTCGTTTGTGTGAGCCCTGGGGAATTTCGACCTTTCTATTTACCCTGCTGCAACGGTCGGCCTGGGGAAAACGACCCACAACTGTACTTGCGAAGGCAATTAATGTTCCAGCCCTCCAAGGTAACTGAAGGGAGGCACCTATTGTATCGCCTGCTCGGCAGGCCAGGCACGACGCAGCTGCTTATGGGCAACGAGGCCGTCGCCAGGGGGTTCCTTGAGGCCGGGGGCGGCTTTGCCTCTGGCTATCCAGGCACCCCGTCAACTGAGGTGATAGAGTCCCTAGCTGAGGTGGCCAAGGAGGTCGGGATCTACGTAGAGTGGAGCGCCAACGAGAAGGTGGCGATAGAGGCAGCCTATGGGGCGGCGCTGGTAGGAGTAAGGAGCATGGCTGTCATGAAGCACGTTGGCCTCAACGTCGCATCCGACGCCCTCATGAGCATAGCCTACACTGGCATCAAGGGGGGTCTCGTAGTCTTCTCCGCAGGGGATCCAGGCATGTGGAGCAGCCAGAACGAGCAGGACAACAGGATATATGGGCTCATCTCATATGTCCCAGTCCTAACGCCGTCCGACCCCCAGGAGGCCAAGGACCTGACGGTTAGGGCGTTTGACGTTAGTGAGCAGTTCAGTCACCCAGTCCTTGAGGTCAGCACGACAAGGGTTTCGCACACTAGGGCCCCGGTGCTGCTAGGCCCTTTGAGGCCTCCTAGGACGAAAGGGGCCTTTGAGAGGTCGAGGTCACTCACGCTAGTGCCCACAGTGGCGAGGGAGCAGAGGGAGAGGCTTGTCTCAAAGTGGCATGACATAGTCAGGTACCTCGACGGCTTTGAGCCCTTCAACAGAGTTGAGGGCGAGGGCCCCCTTGCCATAGTGACTGACGGCGTAAGTTACGTCTACGCGAAGGAGGCCGTAGGGCGCCTTGGCGTTGAGGCCAAGGTCAGGCTCGTCAAGCTCTCAACCCCTGTCCCCCTCCCGAGGAGGTTCACGCTGAAGGCGATGTCAGGCGCCGACAGGGCCCTCGTGGTTGAGGAGCTTGAGCCCGTCGTCGAGAGGCAGCTGAAAGAGCTGGTCGCTGAGGAGGGCCTGGGCTTAAGGGTCTCCGGTAAGGACCTCGTCGGCCTCGCTGGGGAGCTCACGCTTGAGAGGGTCCTCATAGCTATAGGCAAGTTCGTTGGCGCCGACGTTGTCCTGCCAGCTCCCATCAGTATCGGCCTCAAGTTGCCCCCCAGGCCTCCGACCTTCTGCCCGGGCTGCCCGCACAGGGCGACGTTCTACGCCCTCAGGAGGGCCGTCAACGGGCTCAGGCTTAAGCCTGTGTATAGCGGCGACATAGGGTGCTACAGCCTTGGCCTCTACGAGCCCTTCAGGGAGCAGGACATAGTGATCGAGATGGGAGGGAGCGTCGGCGCCGCTAACGGCCTCGCCCACGCGGTCGAAGGGCAGGTCGTGATAGCCATAGTTGGGGACTCCACGTTCTTCCATGCCTCGATACCGGGCATACTAAACGCTGTCTACAACAACGCCCCCTTCCTGACGCTCGTGCTTGATAACAGGGTGACCGCTATGACCGGCGAGCAGCCCGACCCAGGGACAGGGGTTAACGCGGTCGGGGAGCCAGCCAAGGTGATCAGCATCGAGGAGCTGGCCAGGGGCGCTGGGGTAGAGAAGGTCGTGACCTTTGACCCCTTCAACGTTAAGGAGGCCACAGACCGGCTGATAGAGGCATTATCGTATGTGGTGAAGGAGAGGAAGCCTGCCGTGGCGGTAGCTCGGAAGGCCTGCGCCCTCGAGGCGGTGAGGAGGGCAAGGAGGAGGGAGTTGCAGATTCCGCTCTACCAGGTGGTAGAGGAGAGGTGCCCGGCGTGCGGGATATGCTATAACGGCTTCTCATGCCCAGCCATTCTTGTCAAGGACGATAAGAGGGCGTGGATAGACCCTAGCCTTTGCGTGGGGTGCGGAGTCTGCGCTGAGATCTGCCCGTACAAGGCGATAGTGAAGGTGGTCCAGGAGCCTGAGGGGTGGGATGAGGCTTGGGCGTGAAGGGGAGGCTGAACATAGTCCTAGTTGGGGTCGGAGGCCAGGGGCTGATAACGGCGGCCCGCGTCCTCGCTGAGGCCGCAGTCAACGGTGGGACCAAGGCCCTCGTTGCAGAGACCCACGGCCTCAGCCAGAGGGGAGGGGCCGTAGAGGTGCACGTAAGGATAGGTAACGTCTACGCCCCCCTTGTCCCCCAGGGTGAGGCTGACTTGGTGGTTGGATTCGAGATGATAGAGGCGGCAAGGGGGATGAGGTACCTTGACAGGGACGGGGTGTTAATAACCTCCGACGTCATAATGAGACCCCCTATACCAGGCCTCGTCACGCCCAGGAGGGCTGAAATCGAGAAGGCCTTCAGGGAGGCCGGTATACGGTACTACGTTGTGCCGACCAGGGAGATAGCTGAGAGGGCGGGCAGCTACCTCAGCGAGAACGTGGCCCTGCTAGGCGCCCTAATGGCGACTGGAAGGCTTGACGGATACATTGAATTGGCCAGGCTGAAGGGGAGGATCAGCGAGCTCCCACTTGCCGCAGCTAACCTTAGGGCCTTTGAGGACGCCATGTCGTTCTGCCTCACCCAGTGCAGACCGGCGTGATCGCGCTCCCTGGCCTACGAAGGGCTGGCAGCCCCTTCTCGCTGGCAAAGGAGGCCAGGGACTCGAGCTCCCCTATAAGGTGCCTCCTATAAGCAGACAGGACTATGTATTCGAGCCTTGACTCGTCGTCGTCCCTTCCCTGTAAGTCCCTCAGCCTCAGGTCAACCCTTCCCAGCTCATCAAGGATGCCCCTGACCTCGGACTCCACGAGCCTCTCAACGTGATACAATACCCCGGACACGCGGGTCCCAGACTGTGTTGTCCACCCACTGACTAGGGGGCGTAGGGGAGATATTACCGGCCTGAGGAGGCCTGGGCTGACCTACTAACGTACCATGACGCGAAGGTCCTAAGGGCCTTTCCCCTGTGGGAAAGCGCGTTCTTCTCCTGAATGGTCATCTCAGCGTATGTCCTGACCTCGCCATCAGGGATGAAGATAGGGTCATAGCCAAAGCCAGAGGATCCAATTGGCCTATGGGAGATGTTACCACAAGTCTCACCTGTGAAAACCCTTACGCCCTCCTCGTCAGCGTACGCTACCGCCGTTCGGAAGCACGCCCTCCTGTTCGCGACACCTTCCATGAGCCTCAGCACGCCGTCAAGCCCTATCTTCTTAATTATGTAACTGCTGTAGGGCCCTGGAAAGCCGCCAAAGGCCTCTATGTAGAGCCCTGTGTCATCAACTATGAGCGGCGCCCTAAATGTCTCGTAGGCGTGCCTCGCGGCGGTTGACGCTATCTCAACAACGTCCTCTGACTGCACCTCGAGTTTGTCAACCTCTAGCTGCCTGAGCTCAATACCGAAGGAGGCCAGCTCAAGCCTGGCCTCGTCAAACTTGCCCCTGTTCCTTGTGACCATGTAGAGCGCCAACCCTCAGCCCCTCCACACAGTTCTCCTAGCCGTGACGTACCTCCCTCTCATCTCGACATCACGTACCCTCTTGAGAACAGCCTTCACCTCGTCGGTTCCAACGGTGGACTCATAGCCCCTGACGAAGAGGTCAAAGAGCTCAGACGAGAGGGACGGGTGAGTGCTGAGGACCGCTTCCCTGAATAAGTGTAAGTCCACGGCCCTGTCCTCCTCACTGCGTGAGAACTCAGCGAGGCCGAAGTCTATTAGGTATGCCCTACCGCCCCTGACGACGATGTTCGACGTTGTGGAGTCCCCGTGCACTACGCCCGCCCGATGGAGAAGACCAAGCTGTGCCCCCGCGTCCATGACGAGGTCCCTCCACCCCTCCAGCCCGACGTACTCCTTAAGGGTTGGCCCCTCTATGTACTCCATCACGATCAGCCCCATCGAGGGGTAGACTGCGTAAAGCCTTGGCACGTTGACGCCTGATGCCGTAGCTGTCGCAAGGACCCTGGCCTCCTTCAGGGTCCTCTGGTACCTTAGCCTTGAGTCTAGGGCAGGGTGCATGTAGGGCTTGGGTACCCTCAGCTTGAAAACGGCCTTCATGTCCAGGAAGTCACCCTGCAGCACGATCGACTCAGCTCCCTGCTTGACGAGCCTCATCCCCTTCGTCCAGTCAAGGGTCAGAGGAACCTTCCATACCAAGGTACCTCAACCTCGTCAAGCCTCCACCGCTGATTTATGTAAGCCCTCTCCGGCTCGACCCTGACGCCGCTCATGAAGGCAAGCAGGCCTGTGAGCGCTACCATGGCCCCATTGTCTCCTGAGTACTGAGCTGGGACCTGCCTGAAGGAGCCACCGTGAAGCAATGTCATAGCCTCAAGCTTCGACGCCAGAAGCGTGTTCGCCGCCACGCCTCCCGTTAACACAACGTCTCTCTTCCCCGTGTGGGCAAGGCACCTCTCAGTCACCTCGACCACGCTTGAGAACGCTACCTCCCTGAGGGTGTAGCAGACGTCGCTCTGCCTTGCCCCTGACCTCAGGAGCCTAAGCGCCGCGGTCAGGATGCCCGAGAAGGACACGTCCTGCCCCTTCACCACATAGGGTACCCAATCTACCATCTGACCGCCCTCCGCGCACACGTCGACAACGTGCCTCCCTTCCTTCACGTACGGGGGCCCCAGGCCAGCCTCCCTTGCGAAGGTGTCAAGCAGGTTCCCCAAGGCTATGTCGAGCGTCTCACCAAACACCCTGTACCTACCCTCCACAAACGTGGTCACGGCGGTGTTACCGCCAGAGACGTACAGGATGACGGGGTCACGAAGGCCAGTAGCATACCTGCCAACTTCTAGGTGGGCGACAGCGTGGTTGACAGGGACCAGGGGTTTGCCGTACCTGCCGGCTATGGCCCTGGCGACAGTCGCCCCTACCCTGAGCTGAGGCCCCATTCCAGGACCCAGGGCGACCGCCACAGCGTCAAAGTCCTTGATGCCCAGGTTGTTGGCCGAGAGGGCCTCAGCGATGACATCCGCGGCCACCTCGCTGAAGAACTGGGCGACTTCCCTGGGCAGTATCCCCCCCTCCTTAGGGACGTACGTTCTCCTCGCGTCCCTAAGGAGCTGGGGACCTGAGGACGTCCACCTGGCGACCCCGACGCCGAACGTGTGAGCTGTGGACTCTATGCCTAGGACAACCACGTCAGTGTATGACGTACTCCGTGTAGCCGCAGTACCCACAGTGCCACCTCTCTACCGGCTTCAGGTGGTGGGCCATGAACCTTCCGCACCTTGGACACCTCTTGTTCTTGGGAGTTATCGTCATCTTGTCATAGTCGTACTCGTAGAGGAGCCTCACGTAGGCCTTGGCCCTTTCCTTAGCCACTTCACATCACCCCTGCTTCTGTTTTGACTGCTTCCTCTCTTCCTCCCCGTGTCTCGCTAATATGTATGCGGGCTCCACCTTCATGGCCGCCTCGTGGCTGTCGTATACGTGCGCGTGGACGGTCGATATGCCAACACCGTAGTTGGTCTTAATGGCCTTTACGTAGATAGCCTCGACGGGCTTGTTGTAGGCCTTGGCAAGGGCGTCCCTCACCATTGCCCTCGAGGGGGTCGACTTAAGCTCGTGATGCGCAATCGCCTGCACTTCAACCCTGGATAGGAGCTCGTTCCTCCTCTCAACGATTACCTCAAGGTAAGTTCCATCGCCTAGCTCGATCCTCTTCGGGGCCTGCAAGGGCGTCCCCTAGGCCTTGGCTGAGCCGGGGAATTTAAGCGCTGAGACGAGGCCTAACGTAATATTTCCTGCCCCACGCGTAGCTGGGGGTTCGGGTTGGAGAGGACCTGCCCGGGCTTCATCAGGTCAGCAGAGGCCTGGACCGTTGAGGACACGAGGGCCTATGAGACCAACGCAGTTTGGCTCGGAATCCCGCTTCTGCTACTCATGGAGAACGCGGGGAGGTCAGTGGCAGACGCGGTTGAGTGCTACCTTGGCGACGTTAAGGGCAAGAGGATTGTCGTCTACGCTGGCAAGGGAGGGAACGGCGGGGACGCAATGGTTGCGGCCAGACACCTGGCAACCAGGGGGGCAGACGTCAAGGTCCACCTCCTCTACGACCCAAAGCTAGTAGAGCACAGGGATACCCAGGCTAACCTCCAGGCCCTCATGAGGATGAGGAGCGTCGAAGTTGTCCACCTCGATGACCCAAGGGAATACAGGCCTGAGGACGCGGACGCGCTCATTGATGGGATACTTGGAATTGGCGTAAGGGGAAGGCTCAGGGAGCCTGTCGCCAGCGCCCTCACGGCCTTCAACTCCTCGAGGGGCCTTAGGGTAGCGGTCGATGTGCCAACAGGCCTTGACCCTGACACAGGCCATGCCGTGGAGGGAACGGCGAGGGCCGACGTGACGGTTACCATGCACACCCTGAAGCCCGGCCTGCTGAGGCCAGAGGCCAGGCCCTACGTCGGCGAGGTCCTGGTCGCTGAGGTAGGCATGCCCAGGGACTCCGTCACCTTCGCTGGGCCAGGCGACGTCGCGGCTAGGGTCCCGAGAAGGCCAAGGGACGCATACAAGGGCGGCAACGGGAAGGTGTTGACGGTGGGCGGCTCATACCACTACTATGGGGCACCCTTCTACGTTGCCTCGGCCGCCCTGCTGGCTGGCGCGGATCTATCCT
>JBMFIT010000024.1:0-20255 GCA_049974445.1 Acidilobus sp. | reverse complement strand
GGTAGTTGGAGTTGTGGTGGTAGTGGTCGTCGTGGTAGTGGTGGTCGTCGTCGTTGTCGTGGTCACCGTTGTGGGCGTAATGGTCACAGTGGGCGTTGTGGTAGTTGGAGTTGTGGTGGTAGTGGTCGTCGTAGTGACGTGCCTGGTCGACACGTAATAAGCCGCGACCCCGACGACAGCGACTACGATAATTACTATTATGATCGCCGCTATCGCGGTGGTCGAGAGCGACATTCTAGCCCTGGACAACCATTCCACCTTCACTTAAAGAAGGTCGCCCTTCAATTAAATTCCTTAGTTTCGTCTCACGATACTAAGCTCCAATGATAACGCGTTTCTGCCAGTGGGGCATGGCTCGCCGGAAAGCTCCCGCCACCCTAATCGGCTGTCAGCCTCCTCCTGACCCTTACCGCAGCGTCGTAGGGGAACTCGCCCCTCACGCTGATGAGGCTTCTGCCGTCTGCCCCTCTTGGGGCGGGTAGGTCAAGGAGGGCTAGGGCAGTTGGGGTCACGTCGTAGACTGTCGCCTGAGAGGTGCTGGTCTCCTTTCCGACCAGGAGAAGCGTGCCGATCACGTGGTGGTCCGGCATAGGGTCCCTCCTCGTTAGGGCGTATGACCTGGTTGAAACCACGTGGTAGCGGTCCTCATCAATTGACTCCATGAAGAGGCCCGGGTACTGAGGCAGGTATGCCCCCCTGAACGCCTCCTCAACCCTGGTCACCTTTACGTACTTTATGGCGCCGGAGGAGGCCAGGGCCCTGAGGCCCCTGTCCCTCGCCTGTAAGTCCTTGAAGTATAGGATGCGTCCTATCGATAGCCCGCCAGCGTCATATGTGAATGGCTGGGAGGCGAGCTCGCTCTCAGCGGCTGGCGCGAAGGAACCCGGCCTCGCGACGACGCCAAGGGCCCTGTCTAGGGTACGCCTGAGCCCCTTGAGGGGTCCGTACCTGATCAGCTCCCTCGGCGACAACCTCTTGGGGAGAAGCAAAGAGACCCTGTCGGCAAGCGTCACGAGCCTCAGCGCTAGCCTCCCCCTCAGGGACCTAGGTATCCCAACCCCGAACTCCCTCATGAGGGGGGCCAGTGGGTTCACGCACGTGTCGTATGTCCCTATTCCGTGATCAGAGACCAGCATGAAGCTCCCCGAGCGCTCCAACATCTCGTCAACGAGGACGTCAATGGCCCTCCAAACCCCCTCTGACCTCTTACCAACGCGCAGAACCTCGTATGGGTCCCTGTGGAAGGCCTGGTCAGGGAAGGGGAGGACAACGAAGCTGACGTCAGCGTCCACCTCGGCCAGGAGCTTAAGTGTCCCCTCTATGAGCAGCTCGGTCCTCCTATAGGGGTCACCCACGTCTGAGGGGGTCTTGAAGTAATCCCCAAGGACCTTCGAGAGATCCGCGGGGTGATACTCGACCCTCGGCGCCAGGAACGTGTCCCCGACCACGACCATCCTGTCCAGGCAGCATAGCGCCCTTAGAGGCCATGTGAGCGGGTAGTTGATGACAATTACGTCAAGCCCCTTTAGGGCCGCGTCCTCGAATGCCCTGGGGAACATGACGTCAGCTGAGGTGTAGGGCCTTGAGAGGTGCCCGCCGTTCGGCCCCCTTAAGTACTTTGTGAAGCCCCAGACGCCGTGCTTCGCAGGGTTAACCCCGGTCGCTATGCTCGTCCAGGCGACGGGGGTTATGGGCGGCATAGAGTAAAGGGGGATCAGCCTGCCCGAGCTGACCGCCCGGGTTAGAGCCCTGAGCCCAAGTTCGCTGCTTGCCGTCCTGAGCAGCCAAGGCGGAAGCCCGTCGAGCCCAAGCAGTGACAGCCTCAAGTGCCCAGCCAGGAAGCCAACGTGCTGCTAACTAATAAGGTTGAGGATCAGGCGCCCTCCCCGACTAGGCTGGCGACGTACCAGTCGAGCATCTCCTCGTCCTTCCTTGAGACCCCATACGTCACATCCCTCGCCTCCTTGGTGGTCCCCTTCGCCTGCGCCCTGTATGCGCTCACTTCCTTTCGCCTCCTGTAACTCAATTAGCGTCGGAGCCTTATAAGGTGGAGTCCTATACTTTATTCGTCTATTGTCTAATTACCTCGCCTGGCTAAGCGTTTTTACCATTACACGACTGAGAAGTGCGGGAACGTGAACTGAAGGCCAACCAAATCAGGGTCCCCATTCAGATAAGTGAGCTGGGTCACGTGAACTCCTACGCCGTAGTTGATGAGGTAGCTGGCCCTTACGTGCTCGTGGACCCAGGTATGTACTGGCTTGAGGGGCTCACGGCCCTTGGCAGGCAGCTTACGGGGGCAGGCCTCAGGCTCTGTGATGCCCAGGCCATCATAATAACGCACTTCCACGTAGATCATGCAACCGCTGCGCCGGCCCTTGCTAGCCTGTGCCCGCTCCCAGTCTACATGGGGGAGAAGGACCTGAGGGCCGTTGAGGAGGGGTTCGAGAGCTACTTCAACGGAGTCCTTGAGCTGTATAGGCAGTACGGGGTGCCGTCAGGCGAAACAGACGCCATGGGGAAAGTGCACCCTGTCCCGAGGCTTGCCAAGGCGTACGACGAGCTCGCATCCCTAGACCTCAGGCCGCTGAGGGAAGGGGACGAGGTAAGGGTCGGCGCCTCGCTTGTGAAGGTCATCGAGGTCCCAGGCCACACGCCTGGCCACGTAGCGCTCCTAGTCAATGGGATGTCGGAGGCCGTTGTCGGCGATGCCCTCCTTAACGACATCACCCCACACGTGGTTCTTGACAGGGCTGACAGGGATGCCCTTGGCGAGCACATGAGGACCCTTAAGAGATTTCAGGAGATGGGCCTGGGGGTGGCAAGGCCTGGGCACAGGGATGACGTAAACATGCCGGCTGAGAGGGCCGCCCAGATCATAGCCCACCATGAGGAGAGGCTCCAGGAGGTTAGGTCGCTCATTTCAGCCGAGGGCGCGACCTTGTACGAGGTCGCAAGGAAGGTCAGGTGGAGGACGAGGGCGAGGTCGTGGAGCGATATGAGCCCCTATGAGAGGTACTTCGCGATCGGAGAGGCGCTGGCCCACCTTAAGAGGCTCGTCAACCTCGGCCTCGCGGATGAGGTGGTGAGGGGAGGCGAGGTCGTGTTCATTGGAGACCGGCCATAGCCCTGCAGTCGCTTCCCGCGGAAACCATGTCCTCTGCCATGGCACATACCATTGGCACGAACCTCTCGACTGGCGCCTCGACCTTCAGGTCGGCTATGTCGTCAAGCGCTGTCTCCCCCATGTTGACGATCATTAGCCTAGCGCCCCTCGCCTTGGCGACGACGGGCAGTTGGTTGGCTGGGCTAACGGCGAGGCTGGAGCCCACGACGAGGAATAAGTCCGAGTTCTCCGCCATCATGTAGGCCTCCTGGAGCGCCTCAGGTGAGAGGGGCTCGCCAAAGTATACTACGTCGGGCTTCAGCAGCCCGCCGCATGCTGGGCACGTCGGCAGCCTGCCCTCCCTGACGGCTGAGAGCGCCTCCTCGACGGGGTACCTCCTGCCGCACTCAGTGCAAACCGCGTACCTAGCGTTGCCGTGCAGCTCTATCACCCTCCTGCTGCCAGCGGCCTGATGGAGACCATCTATGTTCTGGGTTATGACCGCCTTGACCAGGCCGATCTCCTCAAGCCTTGCGATACCAAGGTGCGCCGGGTTCGGCCTGACCTCCCTCAGCGTCCCGAACCTGTCAGCAAAGAGCCTCCAGGAGTCAAGTGGGTTACTGTAGAAGTACGATATCTCGAAGAGGGACGGGTCGACCCTCCTCCAGAGGCCCTGAGGCCCCCTGAAGTCAGGTATCCCGCTTGCCGTGCTGACCCCCGCGCCCGTCAGCATAACGGCGAACTCAGATGACACCAGGGCCTCGGCGACCCTCTTGGCGAGAGCCTTGGCGTCCTCCATTACTCTCCCGCTTAAATCCCCGGCCACAGGCTATCTTATTTGAAGCGTTCCCATGGTGACGAACCTCCCCGCCGAGGCGGCCGCCAAGCTGAACAAGTACAGCGAGGCCAGGACGACAGAGGAGAAGATCAGGGCCCTCGAGGAGTTCCTTAGCTCCGTCCCGAAGCACAAGGGAACTGAGAAGCTAAGGCTCTGGGCCACGAGGAGGCTTGCTGAGCTGAGGGAGGAGCTAGAAAGGGAGAGGGCAAGGCGCTTAGGCGGCTCCAGGCCCAGCATGTTCGTTGAAAAGGAGGGGGCTGGGCAGATTGTCCTCGTCGGTCCGCCGAACTCAGGCAAGAGCTCGATAGTTGCGAGGCTAACCAACGCGAAGGTGATAGTCAGCCCAATACCTTACAGCACCCAAACGCCAGTGCCAGGAATGGCGACGTACCTCGGCGTGAGGCTACAGCTGGTTGACACGCCTCCCCTCATCAACCCCAACGGCAGCGTGAACTCAAGGGTGGTCGCGTTAGCTAGGAACGCCGACGTGGTCAGCGTTGTGGTCGGACTGGACTCCCAGGACCCTGACAACGACCTCGCCATGACGCTGCGGGCGCTTGAGGAGAGAGGGATCGCCTACAGCCTAGAGAAGGGCTTCGCGAGGGTCGAGAGGAGGAGGGAAGGAGGGGTCACCCTCGTCGCTCACGGCCAGCCCAGGTTCACTGGTCAGGAGCTGAGGGAGCTCCTGGCCGGCTACAGGATCCACCATGCGCTCATCGAGGTCTACGGGCCGGCAACCCTTGACGACGTGGAGGCCGCCCTGTTGAGCGCCAGAACGTATAAGCCTACTCTAGTTGTGCTGAACAAGGCCGACATCCCAAACGCCGACTCGATAGCGAGAGGCGTAGCCTTAAAGGTCCCAAAAGATGTCCCGCGGGTTATGGCATCTACCGTCACTGGGGTCGGCCTGGAGTCCGTGCTCGCGGTGGCCTACAGGCTCCTCAACGTCAAGAGGGTTTTCACTAAGAAGCCTAACGCCCCAGCCAGCCCTGAGCCCCTCGTGATAAGGGCTGACGCAACCGTCAGGGACATAGCAGGGAAGATAAGCCCTGAGCTCGCCAGGAACATGAAGTACGCAAGGGTATGGGGCAAGGGGGTCAGGTACGGAGGGCAGAGGGTTGGCCCTGACTACGTGCCACAGGACGGCGACATAGTTGAGATAAGGTAACCTCACTGGCTCTCAAGTATCGTCGGACATATGGTCTTAAGGGCGAGATATTTTATTAGATCAGCTACCACGACTATTCCCCCCATGGAGGGCCCCTCGGCCATGGCCCTCTCCCTCAGCTCAGCCGCCATCATGGCTGCGCTGATCATCCTCCTCCCGCTATTCCCCGCGAGGCCACCGATGAGCTCGGTTATAGTCTCCCTCAGCCTGGCTATCACCTCCCTCCTTCCCTTTGCGAGAAGCGCGGCGTCAGCAAGCACGTGAGGAAGGGACGCCAGAACGCCCTGGGCCAGCGGGTCAAGGGCCTCGGAGGCCCTTGAGAGCCTCACGGCAACCTCGACAAGCTCTGAGGCGTTGGACTCAAGCCTCCTCACGCTTGACTCATCACCGGCCGCGGCAGAGTCTAGCATGTCAAGCATGACCCCCATCGCCTCCCTCAGCACCCTTGAGGGGTCGTCCTCAGCCGGCTGGAGGAACTTAACGACAAGCCTGTCGGTGCCCCTCTCCACAGCGGCAACCCTCGGGTCAGCCGTGATTTCAGCCTCGAGCCTTCTGAGGTCGGAATCCTGAAGCCCCTTGATCGCGATCTCAAGCCTTGTGTACCCGTGGGCGAAGGCGCAGGCCATAAGGGCTGATGCCCCAGCTGCCTTGGCCACGGATCCGTACCTTATGGCAACCGTCGTAGCCCTCTCCTCAGCGCCGAGGTCCTTGGGCATGACGACAAGCCTACCGCCTTCCTCGACGACCTGTATCTCGTCACCGACCTTGATGCCAAGCTTCTTGGCCCACTGCTTGGGAAGCGTTATTATCAGGCTTGACCCCCCGAGCCTCTGGACCTTTCTGACAGTTCCAGTCTCGCTCATACTTGCTCTCCCGCTACCTTCTGTGAGGCTGCTGGCTTATATCTTTAACACCGTTAAAGAAAATAAAATACGATTCTAAATAGAAATTATGTATACAGTGCTGGCCCCGGCTAGGCCATGTAACACGTTTATTTTCCCTGATGGCGGTGTGCTATAGGCTAGGGGCGAAGGGCGTGGCACTAATTGAGATAAGGTGGCACGGCCGAGGGGGCCAGGGCGCTGTGACCGCGAGCGAGGTCATAGCCTCTGCCTCAATAATAGAGGGCAAGTATGCCCTGGCCTTCCCCGAGTTCGGCGCCGAGCGAAGGGGGGCTCCTGTGAGGGCCTACACGAGGGTCACTGACTCCCCGCTGATCCCCAGGACCCCAATTGAGAGACCTGACGTCGTCGTCATCCTGGACAGGAGCCTGATCAAGCCCGCTTACTTCGAGGGCCTTAAGGAGGGTGGCCTCATAGTCGCCAACGCCTCCCTGAAGCCGGGCGACCTGCTTCAGAAGGTGGGTCTCTCCGGCAACTACAGGGCCGCTACCGTGGACGCCACCTCAATAGCTATGAAGTGGCTGAAGGCAAACATAGTAAACACGGCCATACTCGGGGCGCTGGTGAGGTCGACGGGGATCGTGAAGCTGGACACAGTACTTGAGGTTATAAGGTCGAGGTTCCACGGGAAGGTTGCGGAGGCCAACGTGATGGCCGTGAAGGAGGCTTACGACAGTACACTGCTTTCGTGGGGGTGAGGGGGGTGGCAGTACAGAGGCTTCCAACCTGGAAGGAGATCCCGATCGGCGGAATCATTTTGAGCCCAGGCAACAGCCTCGAGTACAAGACTGGCGACTGGAAGGTCCTAATGCCAGTTATCGACCAGGAGAAGTGCATAAGGTGCAGGATATGCTGGTACGTCTGCCCTGACTCCGCAATAAAGGAGCTCGACAAGCCATACACGACTAAGAAGGGGAGGTCCTACAAGCTCAGCTATGACGTAGACTATGACTACTGCAAGGGCTGCGGCATGTGCGCCCAGGAGTGCCCAGTGAAGGCTATTGACATGGTCCCGGTGGAGGTGGCATGATATGGGGACCACCCAGAAGGTTAAGAGGCCGATCCCCCTGAGCACGAACTACGCCGTCGCCCACGCGGCTAAGGACCTTGACGTTGACGTCGTGGCGGCCTACCCGATAACTCCTCAGACCACGGTGGTTGAGAAGATATCGGAGTTCGTGGCCAACGGCGAGCTCGACGCGGAGTTCATACACGTGGAGAGCGAGCACAGCGCCATGAGCGCCACAATAGCGGCGGCGCTGTCGGGCGCGAGGGCCTTCACTGCAACTGCGGCACAGGGCCTTGCCCTGATGCACGAGATGCTCTACATCGCTGCTGGGCTTAGGGCCCCTGCCGTTATGAGCGTCGCGATGAGGGCCCTGAGCGCCCCCATAAGCATATGGAATGACCAGAGCGACATCTTCGGATCCAGGGACTCTGGTTGGGTGATATACTTCGTTCACACAGCCCAGGAGGCCTACGATACCGTGATACAGGCCTACAGACTAGCTGAGGACCCAGACGTGCTCCTTCCTGTGATGGTGGCCTATGACGGCTACGTTATGAGCCACACAACGGAGCCCGTTGTAACAGAGGAGAGGGACGACGTGCTTGGGTTTGCCCCCAAGAGGCAGTACCCATACAAGCTGGACCCCGACAGGCCAGTTACCATAGGTACCATCGTCCCGCCTGAGTACTTCTATGAGATTAAGTACCAGCAGGTCCATGCCATTGGGACCTCCCTCGGCAAGGCAGAGGATGTCGACAGGGAGTTCGGGAAGGCGTTTGGCAGGTCCTATGGAACTATGGAGTGCTACCTTTGCGACGGGGCCGAGGCGCTGATAATGGCTAACGCCAGCTACGCCGCCACCCTCAAATCAGTTCTGCCAGAGGCCTGGAAGCAGGGCATGAAGGTCGGGCTCCTGAGGCTCAGGCTGTACAGGCCGTTCCCACTAAAGGAGTTCGTCGAGCACACCAGCAACGTGAAGAGCCTGCTTGTCATCGACAGGTCAATAAGTTACGGCGCCCCGTACCAGGGCCCACTGGCCAACGAGATAGCCGGGGTGAAGGTTAAGGAGGACCTCGGCTTCAACATGGCAAGCGTCGTCGCCGGCATAGGGCAGAGGGCCATGGAGAACGAGGACTTCCTGGCCCTGGCCAGGATCGCTTGGGAGGCCAGGACGAGGAAGCTCCCAGAGACGATATTCTATGGGGTGAGGGAGTGATGGCGGGACAGACCAGCAGGGGTCCACTCAGGATAAAGAGCCTCTTCGACCTCCCGAGGGAGGAGTACTTCATCAGCGGCCACGGCCTCTGCGCTGGCTGCACCGCTGGCACTATCATGAGGATGCTGACAAAGGTGGCCGGCAAGGACACGGTGGTCGTAAACGCGACGGGCTGCGTTGAGGTTTCGTCGACCAGGTACCCGTGGTCGAACTGGCTTGTCCCCTGGTTCCACTCGGCCTTCGAGAACGCGGCAGCCACTGCAAGCGGGGTCGCCAGGGCCCTGGAGGTCCTGCAGAGGAAGGGCGCGCTGCCTAAGGACAGGAGGGTCAGGGTCATCGCGGTAGGGGGTGATGGCGGGACAGTCGACATAGGTCTCCAGAGCCTTAGCGGCATGCTGGAGAGGCGTGACCCCGTCATGTACGTGCTTTACGATAACGAGGCATACATGAACACAGGCATACAGAGGAGCGGGGCGACGCCATTCCACGCGTGGACCACAACAACGCCGGCAGGGAAGGTTTGGAGGGGGGAGTGGAGGACAAAGAAGGACATAGCCATGATCGTCGCGGCCCATAGGGTACCCTACGTCGCCACCGCCAACCCTGCCTACCCGCAGGACATGGTCAACAAGTTCGCTAGGGGCCTCGAGGTGCTTGACGAGGGGCCATCGTTCATTCACGTCATCATGGCCTGCACGACGGGCTGGAGGTTCGACCCTGCCCTAGGCATAACCATATCAAGGCTGGCCACAGAGACTGGCGTCTTCCCGCTCTATGAGATAGATCACGGCAAGTTCAGGGTAACCTTCCCAATGACAAAGAGGAAGCCGGTCATAGAGTACCTCAAGCTCCAGGGCAGGTTCGCCCACCTGACGCCTGCCGAGGTAGAGGAGGTCCAGAAGCTGGTCGACGAGAGGGTCGCCGAGATCAACAGGCTCGCCGGCAAGGAGGTCATAGGGCCCGTCTCCACGTAACTGCCTCAAGCTGCGCACATATTTGGATACACCTTTTTCCCGGTCCTCCTGCCACAACCCTTAAATCCAGGTCTTAGCGAGTCCCATCGCAGAGGGACCCACCTTTGTGGTGGAACGTGAGCCCGGCGGGGCCGCCGGGCTAGGGACCGATCCCGCTTCGTCTGGAGGGAGCCAAGGCTTTTCGCAGGCCCCCTCCGGAGCCCTTGTTGAATCCGACCTGAGGCTTAGTAGGTCACTGGGCTTCTGGCAGTACGTCGCCATAAACCTGGGGGCAATTATAGGCGCTGGCTGGCTGCTGGCCCCGCTTGGCGCCGCCGCCTTCAACGGCCCCCTGTCGATCGCCTCGTGGTTGGTGGGAGGGGTCCTCGTAATATTCATGGCCCTGGCCTACGCCTACCTCGCAGGCATAATGCCAAGGACAGGTGGCGTCGTGAGGTACCCTCAGGCGGCCCATGGAGACCTAGTGGGATTTACGACAGGCGCCCTGTATCTCCTGTCAATATCGTCCCTTATGCCAGCTGAGGCCGTGGCCGTAGTCTCATATGCTAGTTATTACATACCTGATCTCGTCAAGAGCGCCACAGTCCTTGGACAACATGTCACAGTCCTCACAGGTAAGGGCATGTTAATGGCTCTCGGCATCGTTGCGCTGATATTCGTGGTAAACTACTTCGGCGTCAAGGTGGTCGGCTACGTTAGCCTCGGGCTTATGTTCTGGAAGCTCGCGGTGCCGATCGTAGTAGTAGGCTCCCTGCTGGCGCTGGCCTTCAGCCCTCATAACCTCTTCCTTAAAGGCCCGACGGGGGCATCATCGATGGGCCTCTCAGGCGCCGCCGCGGTCCTTGGAGCGATCCCACTCACCGGGATCGCGTACTCATACCTTGGCTTCAGGCAGGCGGTAGAGTACGGCGGCGAGGGGAGGAACTCCGCGAAGGACGTCCCGTTGGCGGTAATAACATCTGTTGCCATCACAATTGCGATATTTGTCCTCCTCCAGGCGGCCTTCATAGGAGGGCTGAGGTGGCCCTCAATCACGTCAGGCGACTCAACGCTGACGCCTGGAAACTGGTCTGCCCTGGCTACGTCAAGCATCTCAGCCTCGCCTCTCGCCAGCGAGCTGGCCTTAGTAGGCCTTGGGGCGCTCAGCATACTGATGATAATTGACGCATGGGTCTCCCCCCTCGGGAACGCGATAGTCCAGATGGGCAACCTGGGAAGGATAGTATATGGCATAGCTGCCAACGGCCACCTCCCTAAGAGGCTTACATCGCTGAACAAGTACGCCGTGCCCGGGCTGGGGCTATTGCTCGCCCTTGCCCTCGGGCTTGCCTTCATGATCCCGTTCCCGAGCTGGTACGCGATTGGGGGGTACGCTGTCCTGACGACGCTACTTACATACGTAACTGGCGGCACGGCCCTAGGGGCCTTTTCGCCAGGTGACGGCAGGTTGAGGGCCGTCGGAGCGCTCGGGGCCGTCGCGGCGGCGCTCATTGCTTACTGGGCTGGGTTCCTACTAATGCTGCCTGTCTTCATGTCTTTCCTCGCGGCGCTCGCCGCGTTCATGTTGATCAGGGCGGCCTCTGGGGAGAGGAGCCTGCTCACCGTCGCGCTCCCATATGTGGCCCTGGTCGCCGTCGCTGACGCCCTCTTTGCGATCGAGGTCTTCTATCCCCTGAGCTCGGGGCTACACGTGGGCGAGGGCCAGGTCTCAACGTTGCTCACCTACCTCATGGCCACCTCAACGGTCGGAACCGCCGTGGCCCTTGGCGCGGCGTACTCAGTAGGAGACGAGGGCACTAGGCGCTCTCTTAAGTCGGGGACCTGGTACGTCGCATTGGTCATAGCCATGACCTTGATTGACGTGATAGGCCCTTATGGCCTCTCGTCAATCTACGGGGGGTCGCCCCTGTTGCCCTTCCCCTATGACCTCGTCGCGGTCGCCGCCGTGACCCTGGTCACGTACGCCCTTTCGCTTGTCAACTCGGCCAGCAGGTTTTGAGGATCGAGTGGTGGGCCCGGGGGGATTTGAACCCCCGACCACAGGGACCCGAGTCGGGCACCGTCCTGGCTCGACGAGGTGTACCCCGCATCCTACCAGGCTGGACTACGGGCCCACCGGACCTCCCTCAGGACCTGGGTTCTATTAAGCTTTACACGTGAACAACTGGCCGATGAGCAGCCTAAGGCCAGCCCTTATTTTCCCGGGGTTCTCGTCCATAGGGGCCTGAATATTGAGGGGGTCCAAGGGAGGAGATGTTACTTATGGCGTCAGCTGACAACCTGCTGCCGATGCTGCCAACGGTTAATCTGAGGCCCGGCGTGCTGAGGGTAACGTCCAAGCCAAGCTGACCTCCTCCCCGCCCTGAAAGGGGCGAGGCTTGTCGTTCATTTTCTTGGTCAAGGACCTAATGGCGGGGGCTGAGGCCTGGCTCAGGGAGGCCGAGGTATGGCTGTCCATAGCGGGCACGTATGACAGGGAGGCCATTAGGTCTCTCTGGAAGACTGTCCTGAGGGACCAGTTCCATGATGTTCTGCCGGGCTCAGCGGTGAGCGAGGTCTATGATGGGGTGAGGGGGAGCTCTCACGCGTTATAGAGAGGGCCAGGTCTATCGCTGAGGGATCGGCTGAGAGGCTTTCTGGGCAGGGCGATGCGCTCGTTGCGTTTAACTCGCTCCCCTGGCCCAGGATCGCCTTAATTAAGGTCAAGGGCGGCTAGGTGTTGAAGGGTGACCTGTAGTTCTCCTTCCTCAGCTTGTACTCCTCGAGGTCCCTCTTTACCCTCTGGTAGGTGAAGTCCGAGGCCCTTCCCTCCTTCCTTGCCTCCTCGATGACCCTCTCGCTCTTCTGCTCGAGCATCGAGATAATTGGTATCCTGACTCCCCTCTCTCTGGCTACCATTAACGACCTCGGGTAGCCTGCGTGGGCGTGCCTCACGACACCGATGCCTGGGTCAACGGTGAATACCCTGAGCGCCTTTTCCTCGGCGAGCTGCGTCCCATCAACCACCATTCCGAAACCGGCATGGATTGCGTACCCTATCCCGACGCCACCCCCGTGATGGAAGCAGGTCCACGTGGCCCCTGAGGCGGTGTTAAGGGCGTAGTTGAGGATCGGCCAGTCACCCACGGCGTCACTCCCGTCCAGCATGTTCTCTGTCTCCCTATAGGGCGACGCCACTGACCCGCTGTCGAGGTGATCCCTGCCGAACCATATCGGGCCGCTGAGCTCCCCCCTCCTCACCATCTGGCTCACCACCTTTCCGAAGAGCGCCCTCTCCCCGTAGCCCAGGTAGACGACCCTGGCCGGAAGGCCCTGGAACCTGACGTACCTGTGCGCTGCCCTTATCCACCTGGACAGCCTCTCGTTCCTACCAAAGAGCTGGAGCAGCACGTCATCAAGCTTGTATATGTCCTTCGGGTCCCCGACGAGGCTCGTCCACCTGAATGGGCCCCTGCCCTCCTCGAAGAGCGGCCTCATGTACTCCATCTGCCCAGGTATCTTGAAGGCGTCCGTGACGCCAGCGTCGTAGGCCTGCTTCCTCAGGTTGTTGCCATACTCAAAGGTAACCGCACCCCTCGCCTGGAGCTCCAACATCAGCTTGACGTGCTTCTTCATGGTCTCCCTTGCCATTCCTATGTACTTCTGGGGGTCCTCGCCCCTCAGCTTCTCGGCCTCCTCAGCGCTCATGCCCTCGGGCACGTAGGAGAGGGGGTCGTGGGCAGGCGTCTGGTCAGTTAAGATGTCTGGCACCACGTTCTCCTGAACTAGCCTCGACAGGAGGTCGACAGCGTTGGCGTGGACACCCATGCTTATGGGAGTCCTGGATTTCCTTGCCTGGAGGGCCTGGTCTACGGCCCTGTCTATGTTGTCCGTCCACGTGTCCAGGTAGCCTGTCTCAATCATCCTCTGTATCATGCGACGGTCCACGTCGGCTATCAGGGCGACCCCTCCCAGCATCTTGATTGCCAAAGGCTGGGCCCCGCCCATGTTGCCAAGGCCGGCGCTCACAACGAGCCTGCCCTCAAGGGAGCCACCGTAGTGCCTCTCGGCCGCAGCCCCTATGGTCTCGTAGGTTCCCTGAAGTATGCCCTGTGTCCCTATGTAGGCCCAGCAGCCCGCGGTCATCTGGTGAAAGCTGATGAGGCCCCTCTTCTCCAGCTCCCAGAAGTAGCTCCAGTCAGCCCACTTTGGGACAAGCATAGCGTTGCTCATCAATACCCTTGGGGCCCTTTGGTCAAGCTTGAAGACAGCAACGGGCTGGCCGCTCTGGACTACGAGCGTATCGTCGGAGTTCATGGCCAGCAGGGCGTTCACTATCGCCTCGAAGTCGTCCCAGGACCTTGCTGCCTTCCCGGTTCCCCCGTAAACGATGAGGTTCTTGGGGTCCTTGGCGACCACTGGATCCAGCACGTGGAAGAGCATCCTCAGCGGTCCCTCGACCTGCCAGTCCCTGCTCCTAACATGGAGCTCAGGCCCGGTGATGGCCCTAACGGCCCTGGCCTCAGGGTCGTAGTAGCCCTCGGAGATTAGCTCCTCAATGGGCTGCCCTCTGTACCTTGAGGGTACGGACACCGCGGGCACCGATTACTAGTGCGCCCCCAGCCGTTTTAATGGGGGCGAAGTAACACACGATAGTGAGCGACTTGGCTCGCCTGTCGAAGGCCCCCCTGAGGCTCCTAAGGGACCCAGGCGACGTCAGGGTAGCTGACCTTCGGCCCGTGGTACCCTTAGTTGGCGTCCCCTGGGACTGGTCGACAGCGGGAAGGCCTGGCTCCAGGATGGCCCCTAGCGCCATAAGGTCCGAGCTCTTGGCCTCAGCGACGCTTTCCGAGGACTTGGGACAGCTTAACGTGGGCTTCCTCGACCTCGGCGACGTCGAGGTCGTGCCCGGGAACCTTTTGGAGACCGCGAGGAGGGTTGAGGAGGCCTCCCGTGAGGCGCTGGCAAAGGCCACCCCTAACGGGGTGCCCGCTGTGTTCCTTGGTGGTGACCACTCGGTTACGGGCTGGCTTGCGAGGCCCGCCGTTGAGCATGGGGCCTCGCTGCTAGTGCTTGACGCACATTACGACCTAAGAAGCACGTCGGAGGGCCTCACGAGCGGGTCATGGCTGAGGGAGCTGAAGGAGTCCCACAGGGGCCTTGACGCGCTCGTTGTCGGTCCCTCTGAGTACTCAAACCCCCCTTATGCCCCGGCCAGGGCGAAGGAGCTTGGGGTTGAAGCCGTGCCAAGGGTCTCGATGATGAGGGACCCCGCCAGCTCCCTTGAGCTCATTAAGGACTTCGTGAAGGGGAGGGCCATTTACCTCAGCATCGACATGGATCACCTGGACCAGTCGTTTGCCCCTGGCGTCAACAGCCCTACCCCTCTCGGCATGACGCCCTATGAGACCAACCAGGTCATTGAGACCCTGCGGCTCGCCAAGGCCGTTGTTGCGGTTGACGTTACGGAGGTCGCGCCGCCATATGACGTTGGGGGAATTACCTCGAGGCTGGCGGCCAGGCTTCTCCTGAGGGCAGTCCACCTGGCCCTCACTGGCCCTGCACGAGCTTAGCGCTCACCATCGGGAACGGCAGGACCTCCTTGATGCTGTTCACGCCAGATAGCAGCATTACCAACCTGTCAATTCCAATCCCAAGCCCGCCAGTTGGTGGCATCCCATAGCTGAGGGCCCTTACGAAGTCAACGTCGTAGGGGTGGGCCTCGAGATCGCCCCTCTCCCTCATCTCCTGCTCCTCCCTGAAGAGCTGGTCCTGGAGGACCGGGTCATTGAGCTCCGTATACGCGTTAGCGAGCTCCATGCCCGCTATGTACAGCTCAAACCTCTCGACGAGGCCAGGCTTGGTCCTGTGGGGCTTGCAAAGCGGCGTCGTCTCAATGGGGTAGTCGAGTATGAACGTGGGCTGGCTGAGCTTGGGCGAGACGAGCTTGTCAAACAGCTTCTCAATCATCAGGCCCCTCGAGTAAACCCCTCCCCTTGGGACAAGCCCAAGTTTGTCGAGCTCCGCCTTCAGCCCCTCGTCGCTGACCCGCTCCACGTTCTTGCCAAGGGCCTCCGACAGGGCGTCGTACATGGTGACCCTCCTAAACCTAGGCCCGAGGTCAATTTCAACGGTGGTGCCGTCAGGCATCGGGTACCTAATCTCCGTGGACCCTAGCACATTCTTGGTCACAGTCCTTATCATGTCCTCTGTGAGATCCATCACGTCGTTGTAGTCGGCGTAGGCCCAGTAGAGCTCGAGCATCGTGAACTCCGGGTTATGGGTAACGTCTATGTCCTCGTTCCTGAACACCTTGCCTATCTCGAACACCCTGTTGAAGCCTCCCACTATGAACCTCTTCAGGTAGAGCTCAAGCGATATCCTGAGGTACCAGTCCTCCCCCAGGGCGTTCACGTGTGTCATGAAGGGCTTGGCGAGGGCCCCGCCGTAGACCGGCTGGAGGACAGGGGTCTCGACCTCGACGAAGCCCCTTGAGTATAGGTACTGCCTTATCTCCCTTATCGCGCTGAACCTTATCTCCATGATCCTTCTCGCCTGGCCGTTGTAGAGGAAGTCGACGTACCTGTGGGCGTACCTGAACTCTGACGTCAGCTTCGTCCAGTCCGGTGGCTCTATGAGGGCCTTGGCGAGCAATTGGTAGTCCTTGACTAGGAGGCTGAGCTCGCCCTTCATTGTGTAGAACAGGTCGCCTGTGACGCCAATTACGTCGCCCCTCCCAACGAAGTAGAGGAAGTCATTGTACCTGTCGCCGAGCTCGTTGACCCTTAGGTAAAGCTGAAGCCTCTCGCCCTCGTCAAATATGTCAACGAATGAGGCCTTGCCATGCCTCCTTACGTTGGCGACCCTCCCAGCCGTTGAAACGCCCGTGAGGAAGGGCTCGTGGGGCTTGTCCTGCCTCTGGGCCGCGAGCCTCCTGAGCTCAGCTATAGTGTACGTCAGCTGGTACTTGTGGGGGTACGGGTTGACGCCGTTCTTCCTGAGTTCGTCGAGCAGCCTCAGCCTCTCCCTGTCCCACGAGACGCTCAAGTGTTGGCGCCCTGTCTGCCGTCACGCCCACTAGCTTTAAGCCTGTGCCAGCCTGATAGACCTCAGCCAGGCCTCGATCTCAGTTGAGCCGACGGAGGCCAGGGGGCCTAACGCCTTTGACCTGCAGGCCTCGGCTATCTCCTCAGCCTCACGGGCTATCCTGCCGGGGAGAAGGGCAAGGGGTGCAGTGCAGTCGGCGCAGCCGTCCTGAACCACCACGAGGCCTCTCAGAGTGAGCATAGCTGCTATCCTGCCGACGTCGTCAAGCTGGTCCTCTGTGCACCTCTCCGCGGGCCAGTAGTGGAGCCTCACGCTGCCGCAGCCGTTTGAGGCCGCGGCCCTCGCGATAGCCGAGGCCGTTACCTCGGGCGGTATCCTCCCGGCGAACCTAGCCCCCCTCGCCCTGGCCAGGCCTGCGACCTGTGAGTAGTGCCCTCCCCTCATCGGCATCAGGAGTACAACAACGTCATGGGGTGAGACTTTGAAGTCCGAGAGCTCAGAGACCCTAACTGCCCTGGCGTTAAGCCTGCTCGCCAGCACATGAACTAGTGAGTCGTCCCCTCCTGGGTCATGGTAGACCAATACCAGCAAGGCACGTCAAACCCCTCGCACCCTGTAAGTATATACGCGTATAGTTGGAATTTCCCTACGTCAACTACAGAGCGCTAAAACCGGCCCTTAGCCTTTCACCACGAGACGCCTTGGAATTAGACGTCCTCAACCTGAGCTCGCTGGTGATGTATGGTGTGACCTACAGGGACTCGTGCTTCATAGAGCTCCAGCCCGCAGCTGAGGCGATAAGGCGCAAGGTCTACGAGGGGCTCGCGCCCCTTGTCAGGGGGGTCGTCGTCGTGATAACGTGTAACAGGCTCGAGGTCTACCTGGACTCCCCAGTTGAGTCAAGGGTTGACGAAGTCCTAAGGCCGCTGCTCAGGGCGCCCCGCGTCATGAGGGGCGAGGAGGTTGCCCTCCACATACTAAGGGTCGCGGCGGGGCTTGAGTCCGCGATACTCGGTGAGGACGAGATACTTGGCCAGGTGAGGGACGCATGGGTTGAGGCGAGGAGGGCAGGTTACTCAAGCGAGTTACTTGATGTAGTCTTCCACGCTGCGATCAGCGCGGGGGCCAGGGTAAGGAGGGAGACCAACATATCTAAGGGCGTCCTGGGGTACCCGCAGGCCGCCGTCGAGCTTGGAGCGATTGCCTTGGGAGGCCTTGACGACAAGAGGGTTGCTGTGGTCGGGGCGGGCATGGCGGCTAGGTCGATGATAAGACACCTGTGCTCTAAGTGGGAACCTCAGTCACTCATTGTGCTCGACCGCACGCCGGCTAGGGCCTCAGAGGCCGCGCGCCTCTGCAAGGGGGCCAGGCAGGCCCGCCTTGGCGAGTCCTTGACCCTAGACCAGCTTGACCTGGCGCTGGTCGCCATTAAGGGCGGCCCGAGGCCTGAGCTTGACCCACTTAGGAGGGCCAGTAGGGTGCTGGTAGACATATCCACGCCGCCCGCTGCCCCGTCACCGGACTTCACGTACAGGGAGGTTGAGTCGTATGTCGAGGCCAACACCAAGGCCAGGCTGGCTGACGTGCCTAGGGCCGAGGCTCTCCTCAAGGAGGAGCTGAGCAAGCTAAACGCGTACCTGAGGAGAAGGTCCGTCGACAGGTACTTGTCACAGATCATGAGGGTCGTTAACCTAATCGTGGGTGAGGAGGCGAAGGCCACGGCCAGGCACTTGCAGGCTGGGGAGGACCCATACGAGGCGGTTCTGGCAGCCCTTAACAGCACCGTGAAGAGGGCCTTCTTCCCGCTTCTGTCCTACATACGCGAGGACCCTGGCTCAAGGGCTGAGATAGCGAGGGAGCTCGCTCAGAGGTACGAGTCCCTAGTCTCGCTAAGGGGTGAGCCAGGTGGCGGGGTTCCCGAGGATAAGGCCTAGGAGGATAAGGTCCTCATGGGCCCTGAGGTCACTGACAGCCGAGACGGAGCTAACGCCCTCGAAGCTGATAATGCCGCTCTTCGTCGATGAGAACATGCCAAAGCCGGCCCCCACGCCGGGGCTCGAGGGCTACAACACGTATCCCCCTGAGTCTAACGAGCTCGTAAACGCGGTCTCGTCAGCCATGGAGGTCGGCGTCAGGTCCTTCCTGATATTTGGCGTGCCCTCGACCAAGGACGAGGTAGGCTCGAGGGCCTTCGCCGAGGACGGACCCGTCCAGAAGGCGCTTAGGAAGCTCAGGGCAGAGATCGGCTGGGAGCCAGTGCTAATGACGGACCTCTGCATATGTGAGTACACCTCCCACGGCCACTGCGGCCTCCCCGTAACCTCAAGGAGGGGCGTCATTATTGACAACGACTCAACGCTCAAGGTCTACCAGAGGATCGCGGTCTCACAGGCCCAGGCCGGGGCTGACTTCGTTGCCCCATCAGGCATGATGGACGGACAGGTCAAGGCCATAAGGGAGTCACTTGACGACGCTGGCTTCACCGACGTGGGCATAATGGCGTACTCGGTTAAGTTCGCCAGCGCCCTATATGGCCCCTTCAGGCAGGCCGTCGACTCAGCGCCGCGCTTCGGGGACAGGAAGAGCTACCAGATGGACCCGAGGAACGCCAGGGAGGCCATCAAGGAGGTAAGGCTTGACCTCGAGGAAGGGGCCGACATCGTGATGGTAAAGCCCGCCCTGCTGTACCTTGACGTTATAAGGCTCGTCAAGGAGCATTACCCCGACGTGCCGCTGGCTGCATATGACGTCAGCGGCGAGTACATGATGGTAAAGGCTGCGGCCAAGACAGGCCTCATCGATGAGGCGTCCACCATGATGGAGCTCCTTTACTCCATAAGGAGGGCGGGCGCGGACATGATAATAACATACTTCGCCTACGAAGCGGCGAGGGCCCTCTCAAGCGGGAGGCCCTACTTCTGAGTCCGGCCAAGGTCGACCGTGGTAACTTAACTTGGAGTTTTAACCTCGTGGCAACATAGGGGGCTTGGTGGTGTGAATTCGCCTCCCCTACGTCAACTCCGAGGTTGGCTCCCTTCGTGAGGTAGTAATGCATGTCCCAGGTAAGGAGGTCCTGCTCGTCAACGATCAGAACTTCAGGCACTACCTGTTCAGGTCACCCATGAACCTCGACAGGGCGAGAGAGGAGGTGCTCAGCCTAGCTGATGTGCTCAGGTCTGAAGGCGTCAGGGTGAACCTCGTCGAGGGCCTTGAGGACAGGCCCAACGCCATGTACGCCCGCGACCCCTTCCTGATGACACCCAAGGGCGCCGTGGTCTCGAGGTTCATGTATGAGGTCAGGAGGGGCGAGGAGAGGGCCTACATGGACGCCATAAAAAGGCTTGGGTACCCAGTCGTGAAGGTGATGAGCGAGCCAGAGGTCTTCGAGGGAGGGAACGCCATGATACTGGGCCCAGGCGTCGCCCTGGCCGGGGTAGGCGAGAGGACGAACAGGGAGGGCCTCGAGGCGCTCAGGAAGGTCCTCAGGGAGGCTGGCGTTGACGAGGTGATCGAGGTCCAGACCCCCATGAGCAGCATCCACATAGATGAGTACACGGCCCAGGTAGACGTGAAGACCATCGTGACGGTGAGGCAGGTCTTCCCATGGGAGGCCGCTGACAGGCTGAGGAGGGCGGGCTTTAACGTGTTGGCAGTTGAGTACTCCCAGCTCCCAGGCGGGATAGGGGGAAGGCTCTGCCTGAACTTGGTTACCGTGAAGCCTCAGAGGGTTGTGATGGGCTCGGGGTGCGAGGCTGTCAGGAAGCTGCTTGAGTCGGAGGGGGTTGACGTGATAGAGCTCGACGTTGATGAGGTCCTTAGGGGGGGCGGAGGTATCCACTGCCTGACAGGCGTCCTGGCCAGGGAGCCCGTTAGGGATAGCTAGGGAGGTAAAAGCTATTAAGAGCCCTGTTTCTAAGCCTGGCAAGGAGGCCGGTGGACCCGTAGCTCAGCCAGGACAGAGCGCCGGCCTCCTAAGCCGGTGGTCGGGGGTTCAAATCCCCCCGGGTCCGCCACAA
>JBMFIT010000023.1:0-20401 GCA_049974445.1 Acidilobus sp. | reverse complement strand
ACTTGGCGAGCTCTAGCCTGCCGAGGCCGAGCCTGCCGAGCTCGTTCTGGGTCACAGCCACTGCCATCTCGAGGCTGGCTGACGAGCTAAGCCCCGACCCTAGCGGGAGGTCGCCGTATACCCTGGCCCTCACGTGTATTGTCCTCAGGCCCTGCATCCTGATCGCGTGGTAGACCCCCTTGACGTAGTCTATCCATCTCCCCTCGCGTATGAGCGCGTCCCCGAAGCAGGCCTCGTCGTTCAGGGCCTCTGACCTGACGCAGGTGACGTTGTCAGTCGATGGCTCGGACTCCATGTAGGTCGCGAGCTGTATCGCCATGGGCATCACGTAGCCAAGGGCGTAGTCCGTGTGCTCACCGATTATGTTGACCCTTCCCGGCGACCTGACGATCAGCAACCTCTCACCCGCAGGAGCCCAGCAGGCCCCCTACTTTCTGCACCGCCCTCCTGCAGGCCCCCCTGAGCATCGCTGCGTTCTCCTCCGGCACGCCGTCGTAGGTGAAGTCCCAGGTAGCGGTCTCAAAGCCCGCGGCGTACTTGAGCCTGTCCCTGTCCCTGAGGGCAGGGTATATCTGGAGGTGCATGTGGAAGTGACCCCATGAGCCCCTGAAGGGGGCCTGGAAGAGGGCCAGGGTATACGGCATCTGCCTCTCGAAGAGCGCGTTGAGGGAGGCGAGGGTGGCCCTGAGGGCGTCAGCCATGAGCCTGAGCTCCTTGTCGGAGAGCTGGGTTATGTACTGGACGTGCCTCAGCGGGTAGACGTGCGTCTCGAAGGGCCAGGAGGCGAAGAACGGGACCACCGACGCGAAGCCGTCGTTCCTGTATATTACCCTTTGCCCACCCCTGAGCTCCTCCGCCGCCAGGTCGCACACGAGGCACCTGCCGGTCCTCCTCATGTACGCCCTCGTCCTCTCAAGCATGAGCCTGGGCTTCAGGGGGACGAAGGGCAGGGCGAAGTACTGCCCGTGGGGGTGGGTCAGGGAGACGCCGATCTCCTCGCCCTTGTTCCTAAATATCAGGAGGTACATCACCCTCCTGTCTTTAGCCTCCCTCTCGGTTATCGACCTCCACAGCGACAGCACCTTGGTCAGGTGGTCAAGGCTCAGCTCGTCCAGGTCCTTGACGTCGTGCTGGGGCGTCTCAACTATGACCCCGGCGAAGCCGTAGGCCTGGGCCCTCCTGAGGAGCGGCCCCTCGCTGACCACCGCCTCAGCGTCGTGGGAGAGAGTCGCGAACCTGTTGGGCAGGTCCAGTACGTCCCAGCCGTAGCCGGTCTCCTCAGCTCCAGGGCAGAAGGGGCAGAAGCCCCGAGGCCTCCACCTCCTCTGGGCCCTAACGCTTGAGACGACCACCCACTGGCCAGTCAGCGGGTTGAACCTGAGCTCCCTCAAGGGGCCTCTTGGTCAATGATGAGGGGGAAGGATTAAGCGGTTAGCCTACCTGAGCCTGACGGCCCTGATGACGAACTTCTTCTCGCCGGCCTGCTGCACCGTCGCGACGCCAAGCCTGGACCTGTTTATTATCTCAGCGGCCGTGTAGGCGCACTCCTCTACGTCCATCACGGCCTCGAGCCAGTCCCCTGCCTCAAGCTTGCCGAACTCCCTGAAGGCCAGTATCGCGGGCTCAGGGCAGTCAAGGCCCGTCAGGTCAACCCTCCTCGTCGTCATCTCACAGTACCCTGAACCCCGCGTAGTTACAGCCGGAAAGCTCGGCCGTCTCGATGGAGTCTATCTCGAAGTCGCTCCCCCTCAGGACGTCTATCAGGTCCCTTATCGCCTGCTCGTCGCCCTGAGCAACCACCTCAACGCTGCCGTCGGGCATGTTCTTCGCGTACCCCCTGAGCCCGAGCGAGAGGGCGTGCCTCCTCACGTAGGCCCTGAAGCCGACGCCCTGCACGAAGCCGGTAACCCTAATTTTCACACACGCCTCCCCCAACCTCCCTCCCCTGCCCCAGGGCCCTGAGCACCTCCTCGTCAAATATGTACTTGCTCAGGTCCACCTCTGAGACGACCCTTGCCTCGCCGGTCGAGACCACCTCGCCGATTATTGATGGCCTGAGGCCCCGGCTTGACAGCTCCTTGACTATGTCGTCGGCGACAGTCTCTGGGGCGACTATTATGAACCCCCCGTTGGTGCCCGCGGTCGCGTTGGGCATCGCGAAGTGCCTTGCGGCCAGCTCGGAGGCCTCAGGGAAGAGGAGGGGGAAGTCGTAGAGCCTTATCGTGCTCTTGGTAAGCTTTGCCAGCTCGTAGACTACGTAGGCCCCTGGGCCGGTCACGTCGGTGGTGGCCGCTATGTGCTCGTCAGGGTCGTACTCCTCGTTCACGTAGGACAGGTGCCTCTCTATGACCTCCGCCGCGGGCCTGTTAGGTGTCGCTATTATGTTGACGGCCTCCTCCTTCATCCTCTCAAGCTCCTCGAAGCCCAGCCCCTCGGCCTCAAGCTCGTCGACGAGGCTCTCGTCGATCACGGAGGTGAGGTAGAGGGTTATCGGGGCGAGCTCCCCGAAGGGCCTGGTCGCTATCAGCTTCATCCCTGGCCTGACCCTGTCGTGGAACTGGGGCGGCCTCCTGTCGCTGTAGGCAACAACAGTGGCGCCCATCATCAGCCTGCCGGCCCTGGGAGGAGGGACGTCGATAAGCCTCCCCCCAAGCTCAGCGACGAGACCCCTCGCCACCCCTGTAAGCTTATCCCTCAGGCCCTCCTCAGGGGCGTTGATGACTGGGAGCACGGTCAGCCCCCTGTACATGCCTATCACGAAGAGGTCGTTCATGGCGTTGAGGAGGGACCCCCTGACCTGCCTCGGGTCCAGTATGTCGGAGGAGGGGTCTATGATGTGCATAGTGTCGTTGTTGAAGCCTATGCTGTGCTCGCCCCTCCCTGACGTAACTAAGTCCGCCAGCATGAACTCGTCCTCCCTGAAGGGGGTGACTATTGAGTGGCCCTTCCCTATCCTGAGCGAGGGGGCGGCCCTGGCGAGCGACCTGTAGGCCGGCTCGAGGACCCTGGCGAACTTCACGGGGTCGTTTGAGTTCATCTGGTGGACCTGCACCAGGACTGCAGCCCTGGCCGGGCCCCTCACCTTGACCCCGGGGTCCCCCTCCTTGCCGAGTGGCAGGAAGGCCCTGGCGATCTCAAGGGACCCGAAGTCGCCGACGAAGACGTCGGCGTCCTCCCTCTCAGCTATCTCTATCCCCAGCCCCCTAAGGAGGGGCCTGAGCATCTCCATGGCGGGGTAGACGACCCTCACCAGGTCAACCTTGACGGCGCAGCCGGCCGCCAGCGAGAGCGGGTCAGCCCCCAGGGACCTGTAGTACGCGGCCATCCTCTTGACTGACATTATTTTCCTGTGAACCTCCTCGCGCACCATGCTACCATACGATGATTTTCTCTATTAAGGGAATTTAAGCCTAAGTACTATCAGGCGAGCCAGGAATAATTAAAATAAAGGAATGATAATTATAAAATTAAATTCAAAATTCCAAAACAATCACGTATATTTATAATGTGAGTACAAGTTAAGACGAAACGCGGTGACCTTATGAGCGTCCAGCAGGCCCCGGCCCAGGCTGAGGAGAAGGTCTCACCGGCCGAGGCCGCCAAGAGGGCCGGCAAGAGCCTCACCAAGATGGTCGTCTACATAGTGGTCTACGTCATCGTCGCCGCGGCCTTTCAGTACCTCATGACCAGGCTCGGAGTCATGGCCTACTACAAGTACGTGAACGCCATCCTGGTGCTCGCCTTCGGCTGGTACATAGTGAACTCCTTCGCCGACTTCACGTACTGGAGCGTGAGGGGCAAGTACGACCACCCGACCGCCGTCGCCTTCAGGAACATCATGAGGATCATCGGCATAATAGCGATCATAGCCGCCGTGGTGGGGGCGGCCGTCGGAGGGGTCGCAGGCCTGACAATAGGCGGCTTCCTTGGCATTGTGGTCGGCTTCGCGGTCCAGCAGGTCACGGGCCAGGCCGTGGCCGGCATCTTCCTAATGATGTCAAGGCCCTTCAAGATCGGGGATCACGTTAACATCCTCGGCGAGGACGGCATAGTCGAAGACGTGGGCGCCCTCTTCACTAAGGTGAGGAAGCAGGACGGCACCGTGGTCCTCATACCCAGCTCCTCCATAATCGGCAACAAGATATACCTGCTGCTGCAGAAGCTGGCGGGGCAGTCCTGAGGCCCGTACCCAGAGGTTAAGTTTTCACCTTTTTTCCGCCCTGGGCGGGCGACGGCCGTTGGCGAGGATAGCGGACATAAGGTCCCTGAGGGCAGCCCAAAGGCCGAGCCCGCCTGACTTAGTTAGGTGGTCGCTTGGCCTCCTCTCCTATGGTCGCGTCAGGCTGTCGCTCCGCGTCGACGGCGGCGAGGTTGTCGAGGGCGTCGAGGACTACTGGGCCCTCCTGGCCCTAGGCTGCAGGTCGGCGCCCGTAAGCGATGGGGAGAGGGAGGTAGTTGACGTGCCGCTCGAGGCCCTCGGCTTCTACGACGAGGTCTCCGGCGAGGGGCCGAGGGTCTACGCTGACGTCCTAGCCCTCCTCAGGGGCGACAGGCCCACGCCGCTGGTTATGGTGAAGAAGGTGGGGGAGGCCAGGATATGGGCTAAGCTTGAGTGGTACAACCCGCTGAGCCTGAGCATAAAGGACAGGACGGCGCTTAACATGGTCGACTGGAGCTCGGAGGATGTGAGGGGGAGGAGGGTCTACGAGGCCTCGTCGTCGAACACGGGCGTCGCCCTCGCGGCGCTCTCAAGGCTCTACGGCTTCACGGCGAGGATCTACATACCGGAGACCGCCGAGCCCTTCGGGCCCGAGCTCGCGAGGCTCCTCGGAGCAGAGGTCGTCGTGAAGGGCGGCTCGACGAGCGAGCTGAGGCCCCTAGTGGAGGAGGAGGCGAGGAGGGACGGGGCCATCGTGCTGAACCAGTTCCAGAACTACCTGAACCCCCTGGCCCACATAAGGTGGACAGCCAAGGAGATCGACTACCAGTCCAGGATGGGCGGCCTCAGGCTGAGGGCCGTCTTCGTCACCATGGGGACTGGTGGCCACGCTGCCGGCGTTGCCACCTACTTCGCCCTGAGGAGGCCTGAGGTGAGGGTCGTCGGGGTCCAGCCCGCCGAGGGGTCGTCGATCCCTGGGATCAAGAGGCAGGTCGACTGGCCCTGGGGGCAGCTCCAGAGGCCAAGGGAGGTCATAGAGGTCTCTGACGAGGAGGCGCTGAGGGTCTCCATAGGCCTGGCGAGGGAGGTCGGGCTGCTCTTCGGCCCAAGCGGTGGCGCTGCGCTCGCAGCCGCCCTGAGGTCAATAAGCGGGGAGGAGGGCGACTACGTTATCGTCGTCCCTGACCATGGCGTTAAGTACTTACGGCTCTACTCCGAGTTTTTGGGGCAAGGTAGTGTGGGCCTCAGCGCTAAGGGTCCTCGATGAGGCCATCAGGGGCCTCAGGTCCCTGCCGCTGATCGTTAACCTTGAAGAGGCGCGGTCAATAGCTGTCCTCGGTGACGTACATGGGTATGACGACGTTGTCGACAGGTTCGAGCAGCTGGTCGACGAGTATTCAGCCGACGCGGCCCTCATGTTAGGCGACTTCGTGGACAGGGGCCCCAACAGCACTCAGACCATCGTTAGGATACTTGAGCTCGTGGCGTCGGAGCCGAGGAAGTTCATACCGGTCAGGGGCGACCACGAGGACCCAAGGATGAACGAGGCGTACGGCTTCTACGAGGAGGTGCTCTACATGCAGGCCTCCGACCTCTACAGCAGGGTCGTCCAGGCCTACTCCGAGATTCCGATCGCCGCCACATGGAATGGCGTTTTCCTGGTCCATGGGGGTGTACCTTGCGTTGACTGCACCAGGCCAGAGGTCCCCCTCAGGCTAAGGGAACCCGATTACTTCGCGGGCGTCAAGGGGACTAGAAGGTACCTCAACCTTGACGACCCAGTGGTGTTCCAGATGGCCTGGAACGACCCTATCCCCTCGCCCGTCTACTTCGAGCCCAACCCAAGGGGGCCGGGCATATACTATTACGGAAGGCTGGCCTGGTCGGCCTTCCTGAGGGAGAACGGGCTCAGGTACATAGTTAGGGCCCACGAGGTCGTCGACGGAGTTAGCTTCATCAGGAGGGACGGCAGACCCCTCCCCCAGCTCAGGTGTGACGGCAGAATCCCCTCCCATGAGCTCGAGGGGGGCGTGGTGACGGTCTTCTCGAGCAGGTACCACGGGGGGAGGGCCGGCGCCCTGCTTATTGATGAGGACGGCATGACGTTTAAGTGCCTCTAGATGGCAGCAGGGTCTATCACCTGGTCCCTCCAGGCGATCGGGGACGTCCTCGACAGTATGAACCCGGCCAGCAGAAGCGCGGCTGGCAGCGGTGACAGGAGGAACCATGGCCCCCTGAGCCCCTCGGCCCTTTGGCCAAGGAGGGCTAGGGATGCCTGAGACACGTAGGAGAGGAGTGGGCCGATAGCATAGGCGTAGGCGCCCATCGCGAGGAGGGGTAGCCATGTCAGCGGCCAGAGGAGTAAAATGGAAAGGCCTATCGAGGACAAGACGAACACCGTGGGTCTCATGGACCTCGAGGTTCCGTATGAGATCCTCTTAATTAGCTCGAGGAACTCCCTTGGTGACGCCCATGACTCGACCCTTAAGTGGGGCCTTGCGTCATAGGCGATGAGCCTGACGCCCCTCGACTTGGCGTACTTTGCGAACTCCCTGTCCTCAAGGAGGGAAGACCTGACCCTGGAGAGGCCGCCGAGCTCCCAGAAAGTATAAGGGTCGATGGCCCAGCAGCAGCCGTAGATAAGGGAGTGAGGGTCGTCAGGGTCTAGGGCCCTGTTGAAGCCGAAGAAGCCATGAAGGGCGGCGGTGAAGAAGGGCTGGACGGCCCTGCAGAAGTAGGCCCTGCAGACGAAGCTGGGCTCAAATGCGGCCAACCAGCCTGGCAACAGGCTTGAGGAAACGGAGATGAGCCTGCCCAGCTCACCCCTTACATCGACGTCTAGGAAAAGTGCTGATGAGGACGCAGGCGCGCTCAGAGCGCCTGCCATCAGGGCGTTTGCCTTAGGGGCCCATCCACGCGGGACTTTATCAACCCTCCTGACGACCAGGTCAATTCCGCCGGGTGCTCTCATGGCGACGTCAGCTGTGCCATCGTGGCTTCTGTCATCGACGAGGACGACGAGGCCTGGCCTCACAGGCGACGAGGAGAGGGAGTCGATCAGGCCGCCTATCCTCTCCCTCTCGTTGTGGGCCGCGACGATAACCGTCACAGGGCGCTTTAAGGGCGCGTCCGGGGTCGACCTCAGCGACCTCAGGCTGCGAGTCGCTGAGCTTATGGCGTAGGAGTAGATGGCGATTACACCTGCTGAAACAAGGTAGTCGAGTGTGAGCAAAAGGAGGGAGTGCCTAAACACTGGCAATCGACCTCAGCACGCTGATCAGCTCGGCCGGGTCGTTAACGTAGTAAGTAGCCCTCGTGGGACCCCTGCCGACCCTGACCGTTATGGAGCCGGGGGGAAGGGCTGAGAATAGGTCCTCGTCGTCCTGGGAGTCGCCAGCCGCGAATATGAAGTCGTACTGCTTCCTTGACAGCCAGTAGGAGGCCGCCCTCGGCTTAGAGAGCTCGGCAAGCCTTACCTCAATTGCCTTGGGGCCCCTCACGACTGAGAGGTCCCTGTGGACCGCAACGAACCTGCTCAGGACGTCAAAGAGCTCGGCGGCCCTGGCCTCACCGATCGAGGGGGGCGCGTTCCTGTAGTGCCATGTGACCGAGTACTCCTTCTCCTCGACGAACGCCCCTGGCGTCCTCCTCGTGTAGCTCTCCATTATCTTCATGACCTCGGCCTTCCAGCTCACGTCAGTCTTTGAGACGTTCAGGGTCCAGCTCCACTGGGTGTATATCCAGGCCCCGTTCTCGGTCGCTACCTGTAGGTCCGGGACCTCCTTCACAACGCCCTCCATGAACCTCCTCGGCCTTGTAGTTATAAGTACAACGTCAGTGTTGGGCCTCGTGGTAAGGAGCGTGAGTATCTCCTTGGCCTCGGGGGTTAGGGTAGCGTTCTCAGGCGTCTGCGTCATGGGGACCAGTGTTCCGTCATAGTCAAGGAAGAAGACCCTCCTCCTCGAGACCATGAACGTGTTGGACGCCATGGTGAGCGCCGTGCCCGAGAGCCTCCTGCTCCTCAGCTCCTCCTCTGCCCTGGCCTGCTCCTCCTTGACGGAAAGCAGCGAGCTCATAAAGTCCTGGGCCCATGCGCTCACGTCATATGACGCAACCCTTTGTTGGAGTGATGCCATCCTGGCAGCCCTCTCCTGAGGAGGCATGTCGAGCGCCTGCTGGAGCGCATCGGCAACGCCGTCATAGTCGTACGGGTTAACAACTAGGGCCTCGACAAGCTCTGCGGAGACGCCGGCCCCCTCGCTCACTATTAGGACCCCGTTCCTGTCGACGTTTGCCGCCACGTACTCCTTGGCAACTAGGTTCATGCCGTCCCTTAGCGGCGTTATGAGGGCAACGTCGGCTACCCTGTAGAGGGCCAACAGCTCCTCGTCCGAGATGAACCTCCTGATGTAGATGACTGGCGTCCAGCCTAGGGTGCCGTAGTGCCCGTTTATCTCGCCGACTAACTCGTTCAGGCTGCTCGCGAGCTTCGCGTACTCGCTCACCCTCTCCCTGGAGGGGGAGACGACGAAGACGTACGTGACCTTCCCCCTGTACTCTTGGCGGCCCTCAAGGAGCCTCCAGAAGGCCAGCAGCCTCTCCGGGAGGCCCTTGGTGTAGTCAAGCCTGTCTATTGAGAAGACAACCTTGACGTCCCCCAGCTTCCCACGGAGCTCCTTTACCTTCTCGAGGACTTCCTGTGACGAGGCCCTTGAAGAGATAGACCTGTAGTCAACCCCCATCGGGAACGCGTCTACCCTCACGAGCCTGCCCTCGAAGTTGACGACGCCAAGCGTGTGCTCAAGCCCCAGTATCCGCCTGACCGACTCTAGAAAGTGGTTCACGTAGTCATAGGTGTGAAAGCCTACCAGGTCAGCCCCCAGGACGCCCCTGAGCAGCTCCTTCCTCCAGGGGAGGACCCTGAAGACCTCAAATGAGGGGAAGGGTATGTGCAGGAAGAAGCCGATGATCGCGTCGTCGCCTAACCTCCTCCTGAGCATTAGCGGAACTAACATCAGCTGGTAGTCGTGAACCCATATAACGTCGCCTGGCCTATATACTGATGAAGCGGCCTCCGCGAACTTCTCGTTGACCCTCTCGTACCACTGCCAGTGGTCGGAGCTGAAGATTGCCCTGTTCACGAAGTAGTGGAAGAGCGGCCAAAGGGTGCCGTTGCAGAACCCCTCGTAGAACCCCTCTACCTCCTTAGCTGTCAGCCAGACCGGGTAGATCCCCCTCGTCCTAAGCGTCCTTGTTACGCCGTCCTGGTCGCTAACCCCCTCAGAGGCCGTTCCTGGCCAGCCGACCCAGACTCCCTGGCCGCCCTCAAGCAGCTGCCTCATTCCCGTCGCGAGTCCGCCCGTGCTAGGCCTAAGCCTGACCTCCTCGCCCGTGACGCTGAGGGTGTACGGGAGCCTGTTCGCCACTATTATCAGCCTTCTCCCAGGTACCGAAGAGAGCGAGCCCAGCTTAGCTCCCCAGTAAGGCTGCGGGTCAAGGGGATAAAGCTGAGACAGTCGCCCGGCAAAAGAGAGCCTTGACAGGCGTCTGGGCCGTGTCGGTCAGTGAAGCCCTCAGGAGGATAGGGGGGCAGGGAGACGTTAACGCTTTCGTCACTGTGAGCTGGGACTCTGAGCGGGAGGCAGCGTCAATTGAGAGGGCTGGCCTTACGCCAAGGCCAATTGGGGTCAAGGACGTCATAATGACGAGGAACCTGAGGACAACCATGGCCTCAAGGCTCTTCAAAGACTACATCCCCTCAAGGGACGCCCTCGTCGTCAAGAGGTTGAAGGCAGCAGGGTTCGTGGTGGTTGGCAAGACTAACACCCACGAGTTCGCATCAGGCGCCACCACGACTTCATCGATTTTCGGCCCAACTCGTAACCCCCACGATCATGAGAGGATAGCAGGTGGGAGTAGTGGGGGAAGCGCTGCCGCCGTCGCCGCGGGGATGCTTGACGCCGCATTGGGCACGGACACGGCCGGCTCTGTTCGGATACCGGCCTCCCTGTGCGGCGTCTACGGGATAAGGCCAAGCCCTGGCCTTATCCCGAAGTCAGGCGTCTTCCCTCTATCTCCGACGTTCGACGAGGTGGGCGTGATCGCTAACAGCCTTGACGTCCTAGAGGACGTTATGAGGGCTGTCGCCAGGGTCTGGAGGCCTGGCGAAAGGGCCCACAGGCCTAGGCTAGGCGTGCCCAGGGGCCTGTACTCAGCGTCCCCTGACGTCGAGAGGGCCCTCTGGAACATAGTGACCAGGTTTGACTACGAACTCTTCGACCTGCCCTTGGCGAGGAGGGTGGGCCAATGGGCCTTCTCGGTGATAAGGCTCTCTGAGGCCTCTGCGGTACACCTGAGGTACAGGGACAGGTGGGGCGAGTACTTCCCTGACGTAAGGAGGCTGATGGAGAGGGGGCTTCAGTTCACGGCCACCGAGTACGTGTCGGCTAGGAAGGCCATGTCTGCGGTCAGGAGGGAGGCGCTAAGGGCCCTCAGGAGGGTCGACGTAATAGTCACCCCGACGACACCAGTCCCGGCCCCAAGGATAGACGAGGTTGTCGGCAGGGAGGACGGTGAAGTGAGGTCGCTCCTTACCTCTAACACATGGCTCTCCCCCCTGGCGGGCCTACCCTCAATCTCACTCCCCCTCATCAGGTCCCAGGGGCTGCCGGTGGGCCTTCAGCTCGTTGGCAGGGACGGCGCCGACCCTGAGCTGTTGTCGATGGCGAGGTTAGTTGAAGAGGAGGCAGGTAAATAGGGGAAAAGAAAAAAGGTATTGATAAAATCGGTTAGCAGGGCTTCATCAAGGCGGGCACGGGGCAGGGTAGACAGCTGTGCCGTTCTTGTAGTCGGCTGGGTACAGCAGGTTCACGGAAGTGGTTCCGTTAGGCCAGACCCAGACCTGTGCAGGTATCGGGTTCTCGCCGACCTGCATGCCGTTGGAGGTCACGTTGAAGATGCCGTCTATGGTCATCACCTTCCCACTTACGTCGTTGAGGACAGCGGCCTTGAGCGCGGTCGGGCTCAGCGAGCCGGCGTCAATTATGGCGAGCTCAATTATGAGGCCCGCGTTGAATCCTGCTATGGCCAGGAAGTTGGGCGGGGTATGATATGTGCTGACCCAGTTTGACGCGAACTGGTCGAAGGTCGGGCCCCACCAGGTCAGCCCGAGCTTTGACGCCAGCTGTGGCGTGTACCTTACGATGGGCGGGTACGCGAGCGTGAAGGTCCCGTTCATGTTCCCCCCGACCCGGCTCATGAAAAGCGGGAGAAGCTGGCCTGGGAAGTTCGACAGGACGAGCGGGAAGCACGCGTGCACGCTGGCGAGCTGGTTGAGGAAGGCTATGTCGTTAGTCGAGTAGCCGAGCTCGATTACTGCCTGCGGGTGCAGGGTCTCCAGCTTCGCGATTATGCTTGAGTAGTCAGACGTTGAGGTCGGGACGCTCGTGTTGTAGATCACGTTAATTCCGTAGCTCTTGAGGCCTGGGGCGAGGAAGTACGACTGGTAGGCGTTGAAGTCGTTCTCGTCATATATCACGGCCGCGTTGTGTATGCCGAGCGAGTTGAGGAACCCAGGCACGTAGAGGATGAAGTAGGGCGAGACGGGCAGGCTGGTGAGTATTATGTAGTTGTTGTTCACGAAGAAGGCGAAGGAGCTGCCAGTGACGTCCCACAGGAGCACGTGGCTGGCGTTGGTGAAGCTGACGGCCGGGGCAGTCATGACTGAGCCGAAGTCGGCGACGAGTATGTCAACGTGGTCTACCTTCACGAGCTGCTCGTAGTCGCTTAGGGCGGTCTGCGCGCTGCTGCCGGCGTCAAGGGCTATTATCTTGACGGTAAGGTTCTTGTGGTACCCCTTGACGTAAATTCCACCATGGCTGTTAACCCAGTTTGCCCAGAGCATCAGTCCCTCGTACTCAGGCATCGATGATGTGGCGTACGACCCAGTCGAGTCGTAGACGACGCCTATGGTTATCTCGCTTGGAGCTGGTTTCCTGGTCATTACATACGCTGCGTAGGCGCCTACCGCAACCACCACGACGATTACGACGATAATGACAGCAAGGACGGTAGTGGATATGGACCTTCCTCTCATAGATGATACCCTCCAGGTATCAGAAATTTAAGGCAGCGCTAGGGGTTAAACGTGTAGGGCAATCACCTGTATATGCCTATGGTGATGGGCGAAACAGGCTAACGATTAGCTCATGTTAAAAGGATTTATTCACTTGCGTCAGCCGGTCCCAGAGCAATTAAAGAGGGGGGAGGTTGGCCGCGGCTTCGTTGGCGATATACGCGATCGTCGTCGGCCTCATGGAAGGAACGTTCTTCGCCTTCATGGCGCTTGGCCTCAACCTCGTGTTCGGGGTCGTAAGGATGGTCAACATAGCGCACGGCGACCTCATCGTCCTAGGGGGTTACCTCGCCCTCGTGATCTTCTCAGGCCTTCACGTGAGCGCGCTGGTCGCGTTCGCCGTCGCCTTCCCCCTCTTCTTTGCGATTGGCGTTGGAGCGTACTATCTCCTTGTGCCAAGGCTTGAGAGCAGCTCGGACCCGGAGATGTTCTCATTTACGGCCTTCTTCGGCCTCTCAATGGTTATACAGGCGCTGGCGACGTTGATATTCGGCTACTATCCCACCTCGCTGCCCGCCTCTGCCATAACACCTGGTACAGTTTATCTTGCTGGGCACGGGATACCTAAGGTTTACCTGGTGATGACAGGCCTTTCGATCCTGATGCTGGGCGTGAGCTACTATTACCTTCAGATGACAAGGCTTGGGAGGGCGACCAGGGCGATAATGCAGAACAGAGAGCAGGCCCTGGCCCTCGGCGTGAACGCGAGGATGGCCACGATTTTCGCGTTCGCCTACGGCTTCGCGCTTGCCGGCATGGTAGGCGTGCTCGCTCCCTACGTTATAGGGTATATCTACCCGTCCGAGGACACGTTCGTCACTGTCCTGGCGTTCATGATCGTTATTATTGGGGCCCTTGGCGACCCCCTCAGCTCGGTGATAGGTGGGCTCATATTCGGCGTGGCCTACCAGCTTCTCGAGGTCTACATCCCCGCCCTTGCGTACCCTATCGTGTTCCTGGCCCTGCTTGCCATAATCGTCGCCAAGCCTGGCGGGATACTCGGTAAACCACAGAGGGAGGTGTGACGCGGTGCCCGTGGAGTCGCCCGTGGGCATGAGCAAGGGCCGACTGACCAGCCTTGGAATACTCATAGCTGTCCTTGCGGTGCTCTTCATAGCCGGGCCCTACGTTTACCCGAACGTCCCATTCTTCTTCACAACTATGATATTTCTAATGCTAGCGTATGGCATTAACCTGATTTATGGCATGACCGGCTACCTCCCATTCGGTTACAGCGTGTTCTATGGGCTCGGGGCCTACGGGGTCTACATCGGCCTCAGGCTCGGGCTAGGGGAGGCCATGAGCTTCATCTTCAGCATAGCAATAACGATGGCCCTGGCCGTCGTCCTCCTGCCACTGTTTAGGCTCAGGTCCCACTACTTCGCGATAGCGACCCTGGCTGCGCTTATGGGCGTGGATTACCTGATAGACTCCTCCTTGTTGGCGCCGTGGACAGGCGCAGGTGAGGGAGCGTCCCTGGCAACGATCTATGACGCCACGCTAACCTACTACCTTGCCTTCGCCTTCCTCGTCATTTTTGTCGCGGTCACGGCCCTCATAAAGTTCGGAAGGTATGGGCTGGCCTTAAGGGCGATAAAGGGAAGCGTGGTGTCGGCAGCCCTTGACGGCATTAATGTGCCCTGGGTTAGGGGGATTGCGTGGATGTTCAGTGCGCTGATGGCTGCTATAGCGGGAGCGATGTACGGCTGGTTCGTGACGTTCTTCTACCCTGACGTGGTCTTCTCAGTCCCCCTCAACGTCTACGTAATAGCCTTCACGGTATTCGGGGGGCCTGGGACCCTCACCGGGCCGCTTCTTGGAACGCTGATACTAAACGTCGTTTACCAGATGATCGGGGTCTCAGCCTACTCTAACTACCTTCCCATGGTCTTTGGAGTAATTCTCATAGCCCTTGTGCTTCTCATGCCGAACGGCCTCGTCGACCTGATAGGCAGGAAGACAAAGTATAAGCTCCCATGACCGCCTTCACGTCACCTGGAAGAAGGTTCTCCTGACCTCCTCGGCCTTCCCAATCTCCTCGGCCGTACCGTAGAGCTTGAGCCTGCCCGTCTCCATCACCATTACGTAGTCGGCCACCCCAATGAATGAGGGGTTCTGCTCCGCCAGAAGGATAGTTATCCCCATCCTCTTGAGCTGGTCAACGTATGAAACCACCTTTGAGACCATGACTGGCGAGAGGCCGGTTGAGGGCTCGTCCAGGAGGAGGAGCTTTGGCCTTGAGACCATCGCCATCGCCATGGCAAGCATCTTCCTCTGGCCACCTGAGAGGGCTGAAGCCCTCAGCCTTGCCAGCTTCGCCAGGTCAGGGAAGTACGTGAACGCCTCGGCCAGGGCCTCCTTAGGCGACCTGTAGTGGGCAGGCGAAGAGGCCAACATGATGTTGTCTGTCACACTCATGTCAGGGAAGATAGGGTTGTCGGTGATCATTACGAGCCCCTCTCTCGCCCTAAGATGAGGAGGCCAGGAAGTTATGTCGTTGCCGTTGAAGCCTATCTTCCCGCCTAAGGGTTGAAGTATTCCGGCAATGGTCTTAAGGGTTGTTGTCTTCCCTGCCCCGTTGAGGCCAAGTATAAGCGTCGTGGCCCCCTTGTCAACCTGGAAGCTGACGTCCCTCACCACTACGAGCGAGCCGTAGCCCGCCCTGAGCTCCCTTACGTCGAGCAGCGGCTCAGGCACGCCTCTCACCCAGGTATATCTTGATGACCTCATCGTCAGAGGCTATCTCGTCGTATGTCCCCTCAGTGATCTTCTTCCCCTCGTTCATCACAACGACCCAGTCAGCGACGGACCTTACCATCTTCATTATGTGGCCTATGTATAGCACTCCCATCCCCTGCTTGGCAAGCGACCTTACCTTGGCGGCGAGGTACTCCAGCTCTTCAGAGCTGAGGCCAGCGCCTATCTCGTCGATCAGGATGTACTTTGGCCTCGCAGCTAGGGCCCTGGCGAAGTCAAGGAGCTTCTGCTGCTCGGCATTCAGCTCAGAGGCAAGCTTGTCAGCCAGGCTCGATATGCCCACGAACTTGAGCGCGTCCTCGGCGAGGTCAAGGGCCTCCTCCCCCCTGAGGCCCCTCGAGAAGTACGCTGAGACCAGTACGTTCTCAAGGACCGTCAGGTTGGGGTAGGGCTTAGGGATCTGGTAGGTCCTGGCGATCCCCATCTTGGCCCTCTCATAGGGCGGCTTGGTCTTTATGCACTTTCCCTCCAGCCTGATCCTCCCCGAGTCGGGCCTGAGGACGCCAGTTACGAGGTTTACGAACGTCGTCTTGCCCGCCCCGTTTGGGCCTATGAGGGCCTTGACAACGCCTGGCTCTATCTCCATGGAGAAGCCGTCTACCGCCCTCAGCCTGCCGAACGTCTTGATGAGGTCCTTTGCCTCCAGCAAGGGGTGCGCCATGGGATACAATTAAGCCTACGATAAAATCCCTTAATGGAGTCTCGGCAAAGGCCTGCGAGGACTTACTCCCTCACGGCCGCAGCGAGAAGCCCGACTGCTACTACCTCAAGCCCCGTGACCACCAGCATCGGTACCGCTACTGAGGCCGAGTAGGCCCTAGCTAGGTAGAACGAGAAGGCAGCTGTAACAGCCAGCTGGGCCGTTATTACGCCAGCCGCTGCCGTTACCCTCCTGCCTATCGATGTCCTGGGGACCCTGGACCCTAGGTAGAAGGCGAAGACATAGGCGGCAAGCGAAAAGCCTAACAGCGAGACCCCTATCTCAAGGCTCCAGAACGACAGCAGGGTCAGCGCCACGTGTAACCACCCTTGGCCATCATCTTTACCCTCTCAAGAGCCTCGGTCATCTCCCTTGAGAGATAGTAGAGCTGCCCATACCTCGGCCCCTCCATTACCACGAGCCCGGCCTGAACTAAGATGTCAAGGTGGTGCCTAACCGTTCGGTAGTTGACGCCAAGTACCTGCGTGAGCCTGTTAGCGTTCATTGGACCCCTTGAAAGCTCCTCAACTATCCTCAACCTCATGGCCCCTCCCCTCGTGCCCACGAACACCCACCATAGCAGGTGGTCGAGGTCCCTGAACCCCTGCGACCCCCTCGCCATTAACCTTAGTCCCGGCTACGGGAGAGAAGCGTGAGATGTGGGCTAAAAAGAGGAGATGCCTTCCTGAGGCATCAAATGATCTCATCCTGAGTACTGCCCTGGCGAGTAGCCTGGCGCGACGGCCGATATCGGCAAGGGGTGCACGATCCAGTACTCGCTCGTTATCTGCCAGGTAGCGGCTGTCGTGTTGTAATTGTAATTCAGTATCTCAGTGACGTTGAGGACCAGCTCTGTCGGGTGAGGGTTGGCTGACGTCGGGAACGGGAAGACGACGAACTGGAGAGGCGCCTTTACGACAGCCGATGCGCCCTTGACCTGGACGGTTGGCGGAACCAGCGCATACCAGGTCACATACTCATAGAGGTTGTCGAACCTTGCCCACGTGGTGTTTATGGCAGGTATCCCCGTGTAGTTCCCGCTCAGGGGCCCTCCGATCCAGTGCAGGACGGCGCCAGGGGCGTACTCGGTAACAATTAGCGAGGCGTTCTCTATCGATACGTCGTTCCAGTGGCTCATCGCTGCGGCAAGGGCAACTTGGGCAAGAGCGCCCTGAAGCCTTGACTGAAGTCCGCTGTAGGAGATCTGGAGGGAGCTGTAGTTGGACTGAAGGGACTTGTAGCTGCCTTCCAGGGAGGAGTACTCACTGCTTAGGCTTGAATAGCTGCCCCGCAGGCTGGAGTACCTGGTCGCGAGGGACTCGTACATGGTCCCTATGACACCGGCTACGACGACCAGCACGACGACCAGGGCCGCAAGGCCGACGACCCTTAAGTCCACTCCCTTCGCCTCGCTAGGTTTAGGAGCCCCTAAATTTAAATTAATTTTCCGAAATTTTATACAAATGTTGGCAGAGTTATTTACAATTTATAAACTAGTTAAGTTTCTACTTAATCAATTACTAAATGCGTTAAAATGGCCCAGCCGGTTTAGAACCACCATTTTGGCTCAGCAGTGATTTAACCCGACTCACCCCCTATCAAGGGGATGTCGATGGAGAGGCCTCTCAGGCTTAGGCCTCCCGCTGTCCTAGTTCACGGCGGCGCGGGGGCCTGGCAGGAAGCTGACCTACAGGTTTCCATGAAGGAGGTCATGAAGGCGGCAGAGGCCGGAATGGGCCAGGCCAGGAGCGGCTCAGCTGTTGAGATGGTCGTTGAGGCGGTTGCCTACATGGAGGACTCAGGGGCCTTCAACGCCGGGGTCGGCGCTGTGCTGGACTTCACTGGCGGCATTACCATGGACGCCGCCGTCATGAGGGGGAGCGACCGGAGGGCAGGCGCGGTGGCCGCCGTCACCTACCCGAGGAACCCAGTCAGGCTTGCGAAGGCCGTGCTTGAGAATACGCCACACGTCCTCATTGTTGGCCAGTGGGCGGACACGCTCGCCAAGCGCCTTGGTATGCCGAGGCACCCCGGGCCAAGCCAGAGGGCAACCGACAGGTGGAGGAGGCTGAAGGAGACCGCAGGGGGTCAGGAGGGGCTCTACCGCTCCTGGTTTGAAGCGGCGAGGAGGCTGGGGTACGACACTGTTGGCGCGGTAGCTGTCGACCTGGACGGCATCACGGCAGCGGCCGTGAGCACAGGAGGCGTCGCCCTCAAGCTGCCAGGTAGGGTAGGGGACTCGCCCATAGTCGGGGCAGGCCTCTACGCGGACCCCGCGTCGGCCTTCTCAGCCACTGGCGTCGGTGAGTACATAATTGCGGTCGGGCTCTCGCTGAGGGCCGCCATAAGGTACGAGGAGAGGGGCGACATAGCGGAGGCCGTAGAACATGTGGTGGGGCAGGTCACGGAGGCCTTCGGGCCTGGCACCGTTGGCCTTATAGGTATATCGAGGGACGGGACGGCGTGGGCTGACTTTAACACGAGAGCTATGCCCTGGGCAGCCATTGACGAGACCGGCAGGAAGGTGGCATATTCCCGGGGGGACAAGGAAGCTTAAAAGGGCAAGCCGAAGTTTACCCTCACTGACTCGCGGTGGGACCCACGTTGGGGAAGGGGAAGACAAGGGGTTCCTTATCTAGGGCGGCCCTCGCCGCGATAGTCGTCGTGGTCGTGGTGGTCGCCCTTGCTGGCGGCGTCGCTTACTATGTCTCAACCAAGCACGTGACGACAACCACGCCGACAACCACAACTACCACTCCGACGACTACCACTTCGACCACCACCACAACTCCGACTACGACCACTACCACGACAACTACCACCACAATCACTCCGACGTACTCAATGTCACCGCCCGCGGTGAGCAGCTACACTACGACCGCCGGAACCCCGATAATGGTGACCATCACCTCATTTACCCCGTCATCGGGATCATACGCCCTCGTCTACGCGGGCAACGGGACCGTCATCAACACGACCACCAACTACGTGAGCGTCCTCTACAGGTACCCGGGCCACTACCTCCTCTACTATGAGATATTCAAGGGCGGGCAGCTCGTGGGGAGCTCCTCAGGCAACCTGCTGGAGATACTGGCCACCCCGCCTGCCTTCAACTCCTCGTTCGCGCCCCTCATAACCGTGCCCGTGATAACCCTCGTTAATCAGTCCCAGCCCATCGTAGGCGTTGGCCAGGAGGTACACCTCATGGCCGGCTTCCTCCAGCCTCCAACCGGGACTAACATGACCATAGAGGAGTACATATGGAGCCTAGGCAACGGCACGACGATAGCGATCCCGTCGAGGAACGGCACTGGGTACGCCGTTGAGGTTTGGCTTACGGGCTCCGGTAACGTCACCTACCTCAGCCCCGTCAAGGACCCGATAAACGTTACCTACAGTTCACCAGGCCTCTACGCGGTCTCGCTGACGATAGTTACTGAGAACATAACGACCAAGAGGACCTACGAGTACACCTCATACTACACTATAGCGGTCTCGTCGCCATCTCTTCCCTTCGCCCTCTTCAAGCCCCTGATCTCGGTGCCTAACCCAGGCACGATCGTTGTGTCCGAGAACGTCCCAGGGGGACCCTATAGCTTTGACCCAGACATAGACTATGAGAGCGTGGGCTTCGAGGTTATATCGAACATCTTTGGCACCCTGATACAGTACTACGGCGCAAACACCACCAGGTTCATACCTGTGCTGGCCTCATACATTCCAACGATCGGTAACGGCATATCGCCCAACCTCACGATCTACACGTTCCAGCTGAGGCCAGGCCTCAAGGCGTCAAACGGCGACCCGATAACGGCATATGATGTCTGGTACAGCGTCATAAGGGACGTGCTCTGCTCAGGCGGGACGCCTGGAACGCCTGGCTGGATCCTGACGCAGTACCTGATACCCAACTACACACCCTTCACCTTCGTCGTGACCGCCCCCAACGACACGCAGGCAGCCGAGGAAATAATCAGCGCCGTGAGCTACAACAACGCGACGGACTCGATAACGTTCCACCTAGCCGCGCCCACGTCGCCTGAGGCCTTCTTCACTGCAATAGCTGACCCGCTCGGGGCAGGCGTACTTGACGCCAAGTGGCTCGAGTCAGTTGGTGATGGCATTAACTTCACCGGCCTCTACGACAACAACATGACCCAGCTCGCCGAGGCCCTCTACCAGTACGAGCAGACGTGTAATGAGGGAAGCTACAACGCGGAGGTCCAGTGGCCCCCGTCCACCGCCGGCTTCACGGGGCCATACTACATAGCCGCCTATACGCCAGGCCAGAGCGTCGTGCTCAAGCCCAACCCCTACTGGCCAAGCGACATAACCTACATGCCAAAGCCCAACGACACCGTCGTCATATACTGGGTCAAGGACCCTGAGACGGCCTACGAGATGTTCGCCTCAGGCCAGGCTGACATAGTGACTGGCCTGCCGAGCAGCTACATACCCCTGCTCGAGGGGCTTGAGGCAAAGGGCCAGGCGGACCTCTACGAGTTCCCGACTCTGAGCGAGTTCTTCTTCATATTCGTGCTCAACGTCAGCCAGAGCGCCCTGCACTCGCTCAACCCGGCCTACACGATACCGCCCTGGTACTTCGCAAACCCGCTCGTCAGGGAGGCCTTCGCATACGCCTTCAACTACA
>JBMFIT010000022.1:0-20613 GCA_049974445.1 Acidilobus sp. | reverse complement strand
AGGGCTCCCCTGGGGCGGCCCACGGGTTCGGGGCCTACCGCCCTCACCTCCATCACCTCACTGCTGGTGGCCTTCAGCCACCCCGCTCCGCTCTTCAAGCGGTAGACAACTGGCTTGGGCCCTCAGCCCGTTACCCCTGCCCCTCGCTGGGAGTTGCCCTCTTCTCCCAGCTCCCTGGGACTCGGGGATATGTACCTGTGCGGGGAATAAGACCTCCAGGTTCAATGCTCCTACTGCCTTAAGTACTGTGCAGGGAAATACTGCCATGGACTACAACATCTATCACAGGCAGGAAGAAGCTCAGCACCATGTCGGAAAAAAAAGATGAAGGCAGAGAAAACAGAGGGCGCGAAAGCTACTGCTCGAATTTGCCAACCTGTCGATGTCCAGAGGCTGAGCCACAACCGGGCTCGGAAATACAATTCACGCCTACACCATGAGGAAGCATGTTGACAAGAGCTTTCGCGAATCCGGCGTAAAGAACGCCAGGAAGCTCGTAGCCTGGATTAACTTCGAGGACTACACGCCGAACACCAGAAAGGACGTGCTGGTAATGCTCAAGCGGTTCTACCAGTGGCTCAGGGCTCCCCAGAACGAATACCCGCAGTGGGTCAGGAGGCATCAGGTACCCAGGGGATGTCGACTGGATCACCGCGACGGTCAAGGGAAACGAAGCAGGAACCCGAGGATCTTCTAACGGAGGAGAAAGTCAACGTGGTGATAAGCGTGGCGGACGGCCCGGTGGTCAGGGCTTTCATCGCGCCCACGTGGCGATCGGCAGTTTCACGGAGTACTAGTGGTGGCTGGAAAGCGCGCTGAAGGATGCCGCGCTGAAGCTGGAAACCGGCTCATTTGAAAGAGTCGACGACGCGGTGGGAAGGGCTCTGAGGGCGGCGCGGAGGTCGGCGCTGATCGTTGCGCTCACATGGCGGGAACTTTCTCCCTGATGCCGCCTGCTACCTCGCGGGCAACGTGCTCGTTACATTCTTTATCTTTCCCACCTCTGGCGATCGGCTACGCGTCGGCAACCGCGCCGGCGCGAACTGGGAGCGCGAAAAGTCTCTTCCCAGAAAAAGACCCGCCCCCAGGGCAAAGCAGGAACCGGCGGCGCTCTCTACCTGCGCCATTTTTTAACGATTAAAATGGCAGTCCACTCCACGCTCAACGGGACTAAGTAAAAAGTCAGTATCACCGTAAAGGGAGTCTGAGGAAAATATGACGGACTCGCGTAGATGTTGATTATACCCATTGTCGTTGCAACCGATATGACACCATTCCTTTTTGAGTTCCTTGCTCATGCCGAACGATGGAAAAGCCTGCATATAAACCAACGGGCGCTTGGCTCACGGGAAAGCAAGGAGGAGCCTTACGCCCTCTGCCCCATCTGTATCATCGAATAGTCCGCCAGCGCATCGAGTACGCCGATTACCGTGAGGGAAGAGGTAGCGCTCCATTCCTCCTTCGTTTCCCTGTCCATAACAGCGTTACGAAAAACCGCTTAAAAGCGCCCTGCGATGGGTTGCGCGCACAGGAGAGGGCGAGTATCAATTTTCCTAGAAGGAGGTGAGGCTTGTCATTCATTCTGTCAGCTAAGTGGGGCCCTGACAGGTCGAGGGGCCCCTACGACTATCAGTTCCCTGCTGGCCTCCTCAAGGCTCAGACCCTTGGCCTCAGGAGTGAAGGCAGCGGTCACCCCGAGGCCGAGTGCGCTCACAAGCGACAGGGCCACGAAGAGCGGAAAGACGCCGTACCTGACCTTAATGAGGGGGAGCACGGCTGTTGAAATTGCTGCCCCAAGCTTGCCGGCTGCGGCGGAAAGCCCGTGGCCTGTCGACCTATACCTGATCGGGTAGACCTCGGCCGGTATCACGAAGGTCGTGGTGTTTGGTCCAAGGTTTATGAACGTGAAGGTCAGGCCGAACAGGACGTACTTGGACAGGTCCCCAAACCCTATCGCGCCCACGTAGGCTAGCGCTAGCACAGCGTATATGGCCGACATAGCGGCGAAGCCTAATATCTGCAGAGGCTTTCTCCCTGCCCTGTCGATAAGCCAGGCGGCGAGGAAGTAGCCCGGTATCCCTATCAGCAGCGGGACGCCTGACCTAAGCACCTGATGAAATAGAGTCCTGCCTGGAAGCATAGTTGATGTTATGGCGCTGGAGAAGACGCCTGTGCCGTAGAGTGCCACGTCCATGAGAAGCCACGGCACCGCGGTTCCTATAAGCGTGAGCCAGAACGCGCTGAGAAACTCCCTCGCACCCCAGTTGACAGCCGCCACCTCCCTTGGCATGCCTCCGTCATCGCCTGAGGAGACAAGCTTAACTCCCTGAACCGCCTCCTGAGCGTTGCCCTTCACCAGCAGCGCGTACCTAGGCGTCTCAGGTATGTGTCTCCTGTAGTAGATAGCGACAAGAGGTGGAATTGCGCCCACCGCGGCAATGACCCTCCACGCGAGGTCAGGAGGTAAGTAGGCGGCCGATGCCAGCCCCATGAGGACAGCCGTGGCTATGCCGAGCCCCTGCATTGAGAACACCAGGGCAATCATCCTTCCCCTGCTCTTCGTAGGCGCGTACTCGCTCGCTATTGTTGACGAGGCCGGGTAGTCACCTCCTATCCCAAGCCCCATAATGACCCTCGTCGTGAGGAGCGTGGTGAAGTTCGTGGAGAAGGCGCTGGCGAGGGCACCAGCGCTCAGGATGGCTGCCTCGACGCCATATATCCTCTTTCTCCCCAGCAGGTCAAGGAGCCTGCCAAACACGAGCTGCCCGACTATCGTGGCCCACAGGGATGCGGAGGCTAGGAGGCTCTCCTGGACGCTAGTGAGCCTCCACAGGCCTCCAAGAATTATCAGTATAACGCCGATGTTGAAGAGGTCGTAGGCGTCTGTGAAGAAGCCCATGCCGGACATCAGTATGACCTTTATGTGGCCTAGGGTCAGCCGTTCCGTCTCGAGCCCCCTGAAGAGGCCGCTGAACCCCCTTTGCGACACCCCGTTTCCCAGCTCGACGTTCTACAAAGGCTATTTAAGCTATTCTACAATGTATATAGTCCTTTATAGAACTCAACATAAACTATAACTTAGTCTGTAGATTGTAGACTTAAATAGAGACTGGCTAGTGCCAACAAGGACGCGAAATGGGAGGGGTCCCTGAGGACCTGCTTAAGGCAGCTAAGGAAGTCCTTGGGAACGCCTACGCGCCTTACTCAGGCTACAGGGTAGCCGCTGCCGTCAGGGCCCCATCAGGGAGGATTTATCGGGGGGTGAATGTTGAGAACGCCAGCTATGGGCTCACGATCTGCGCAGAGAGAGCTGCCGTATTCAACGCTGTGGCCGGGGGCGAGAGGTCAATAAGGGAGGTCCTTGTCCTGACCGAGAGGGGTGAGCCGGCCCCTCCCTGTGGGGCATGCCTACAGGTGATATCGGAGTTTGGGGACGACAATACTGTCATCTACTCCATCTCTCTTGAGGGTGGACAAAGGATGTGGAGACTTAGGGACCTCCTCCCAGCTCGGTTTGGGCCCTCCTTCCTAAACAAGGCTCAGAAGTAGGGCCTCATGGCGTAGTTTATCGCCTCAAAGGTTAGCGGATGAGGCCCTGGCACCCAGGCGAGGTTCTTGGCAGTCAGGTTGTTCTCTATAGCAACAGCGAAGATCGCGCTTAGGTCGGCCGCGTCATGGGCGTATGCCTGGAAGCCGAGGATCCTGAGGCTCTCCCTCTCGAGCAGTATCTTCATCCAGCCCTCCCTATGGCCTTTTATCTGGGACTGAGCGTCGCCAGCGAGCTTGTAGAACACGACCTCGTATGGCACCCCTATTGCCTGGAGCTCCTCCTCAGCGTATCCCACAAAGGCTATCTCAGGGTACGTGAACACTGTGTAAGGCACGGAGTGATAGTTGAACCTGTAGACCTCCCTCCCACCTGTGAGTATGTTCTTGGCCGCTACTACGCTCTCCTTCACGGCAGCGTGGAAGAGCATAGCCTTGCCTGTCACGTCGCCTGTGGCGTATACGTTGGGCATGTTGGTCTTCATGCCCGTGGTGACCTTGATGGCCCCCTTCTCAAGCTCGAGGCCCTGGGCCTGCAGTGCCTCAAGGCCATATCCCTTGGTCCTCGGCCTCCTGCCGACAGCCATCAGGACCTCTTCTGCCTCGACCTCGAGCTCCTTCCCGTCCTTGGACTTAGCCTTCAGAACCTTGTGCTCGCCCCTCTTCTCAATGCCAGCGGCGGCGAAGCCGAGGTGAACCTCGACCCCTGCCTCCTGCATCCTCTGTAGCGCTGCCTTGGACAAGTCAGGGGGCATGTTGGGGAGGACCCTGTCCATCATCTCAACCATCGTGACGTGTACTCCTATCCTTGACAGCATATCAGCGACCTCTATGCCTATGTAGCCTCCCCCTATTATGGCAAGTGATCTTGGCGGCTTCCTCATGGCCTTCCTGTAGGCAAAGAACTCGTCGCTCGTAATTGAAAGCTCCTTACCGGGTATGTTGAGCATGACGTGTTCTGCGCCGGCCCCTACTACTAGGTTCCTGGTCTCTACCTCGAACCCTCCCTCCTCAGTTGATATGTGTACCCTGTTGGGCCCCTCTATGGTTGCCCAGCCCTTGATGAAGGCCAGGTTTGGCTCGTGCTCCTTGATCTCCTCCATGTGCTGCTCGTACCTTATGTCCTGGACCCACTCCTTCAGCTCGATTGCCGCGCGCCAGACCTCTTCAGGGTCGACCCTGTTTGTTGTCGAAGTGTAGTCGAGAATCTTTGTCCTGACAGCCTTTGAGGGTATGCACCCCGCGTAGAGGCAGTCGCCTCCCAGGTTCCCCTTCTCGTCAACCATAAGGATGGACTGGCCTGCCTTGGCCAGCTCAAATGCCCCAGGGTATGAGGCCCCCCCTCCCCCTATGAACAGGGCGTCAACCTTGCTAGGTACCTTCAAGCTCCCACCTACTTACTAGTGGGCCCTCTGTATACAGAACATTTAAAGCTTTTCCTTAACCTTTAAAGCGCAGCTCAGAGGAAAGTCGCTCATCACCTCCTCAGAGTCGCTCCACCCTCCTCATAGCTGCAACTGCCACTATGAACTGAGGGGTAAAATCCTGGAGGGGTGAAAACCTATGTGGGCCCGGGGGGATTTGAACCCCCGACCGCCCGGTTATGAGCCGGGCGCTCTACCTTGCTGAGCTACGGGCCCCAGGAAGCGTTATTCTCAAGCACTCTATAAATCTTTGCGCCACAATCCATGAAGTTAACCATGAGCCCCCTAACTAAAAGGTTAAAAATGACCTGAAGGCCTTATCTTCCCTGGGAGCGCCCTTGGCTGCCCAGGCCATTGTTATGATCAACACAGACGTTGGGAAGGAGAACGACATATTCAACGAGCTCCTTAAGATCGATGAAGTGAGGAAGGTCTACATGGTCTATGGGATTCATGACCTCGTAGTGTTCGTAGAGGCTGAGAACATGGACAGGCTCAGGACGCTTATAACTGACAAGATCAGGAAGCTCGAGGGAGTCAAGAGCACCCTGACTAGCGTCATAGTAGTCGGCAAGGAGAAGTGATGACTTACCGAAAACTATTTTATTATAAAAAGCTTTATATTTAATCTTTATTAGGTGTTTGCTTGCTCGCTCGCAACCGCGCCGTGAGGTATTATGCCCGTAGCATGAATGTCCAGGCCGAGGAGGCTCTTCCTGCCCGTCTCAAAGCCTCTCATGTACCACAGGGTTGAGGACCCTAGGCCTAATAGCATCACGGCTGTTACTGCTGCCACAGCGCCTAGGCCGCTTACGTACCCAAGCGAAAGGACCCCAGTAATTATTCCTGTCGCGATCCACACGGAGGCCCTTACCATGGAAATGTAGAGGCCCCTGGTCTTGGTAGGGAAGAGCTCAGGCTCCAGCAGCGCCCTGGCAGCCCATGTGAGCTCTGTAGGGATCATAAGTAAGATATATGTGACTATGACGGGGGTGCTCGCGGTGAAGCCGGTAAGGGCGCCGACCAGAAGCAGGACACTCCACAAGGCAGCCATGAGGCCGAAGGAGATGAACGTGAACTCCTTCCTGTTAACCTTACCTGTCACGGTAAGGCCTATTATTATCCCCACTATGGCCATCGCGAACCCCCCGATAAGGGGGGCAATCACGCTGAAGCTAGCAGAACCTGTCGAACTAAAGAGGCTGGGCGCCTCGTAGAGGAAGTAGACGAAGCCCACGTCCTGGACCACGCCGAGCGTGATCAGGGTGAAGAGCCTTAGGCCAAGGCCTGTTGTAGGGGTTACGACCTCAGCAGAGCTGTCCACGAACCTCCAGGCGCTCTGTGGGTCTCTCCCTTCCCTAATGGCGCTCCATGGAATGCTCTCGGCGGCCTTTATCCAGGCTATCACTAGGCCTGCGAGAGGCCCAAGGAACATCAGGATTAACGCGATATCATAGCCTATGTACTGGGCCCTAGCCGATGTGACGCCAAATATCAAGAGGGGGATGTAGGCTAGGGCCACGCCTATGTTCCCGAAGTTCTGGGCTATAACGAGGTACTTGCCCCTCTCCTTTGCCTCGGAGGTCTCAGCTATCATAGAAAGTATTGGAGTCTCTAGGCCTATGGCCGCCATGCCCACAAGTACCAGCGATGTTATCAGGAGACCTAAGTCCAGAGGCCCGCTGGTCAGCCCAAAGGCGTGCGGAAGGTAAAGTGCAAGCCCAGCGACCACCATGGCTGCCGTCAAGATAAACGCCTTCTTCCTGCCCAAGCTGTCCGTGAGGTAGCCAGCCACTAGGGCGCCAAAGCCTCCCGCTATGAAAGTTATGCTGTACCCAAGCCAGGCGTTGCTCTGTGAGAGTACTCCGCTCGCGACGTAGACTGGCCCATAGCTCTCGGCCAGGCCATAAACTAGCATTCCCAACGATAGAGCCACGAAGGTTGCCATGAAGGTGGTCCACGGGAGCCTTGACCTATGGCGCGCTCCAAGCCTTTCACAGTTAAGCGTTCCTACTACAGTCCTTAAAAAGATAGCTGGCTCTTGCTCCATGAATTTTAACTTAACCAAGTAAAGATTGCTTCGCATAATTTGTTAAAGGGTTCTTGTAGACAGCTTAGATCGCAAGGACTTATAGCCATCAGTTCTCGTCGACATGACGAGTGGGTTGAAGGAGAGGAGGCTAATCACAGTTGCGATAGATGACACAGACAGCCAGTATGGGGGCTGCACTACACACCTGACAGGGATCCTTCTCAGCGAGCTGATTGGCAGGGTCTCCATGGCCGACTACCCACTCCTAGTCAGGCTAAACCCTAACATACCCTGGAAGACAAGGGGAAATGGAGCTACGGCGCTGAGGCTCCTGTATGATGGGGACCCTGAGGACGTCCTTGAGCTAGCCTGGCAGCTGGCCCAGGAGTACACGACCCCAAGGCCTCCGCTCCCCAACAAGCAGCCAGGCGTGGTAGTTGCCGAGGGGCCTGTGTGGAGGAATGAGGCCCTTAGGTCCCTTTATCAGCATGCAGTAATGGATGTTATTACAAGGGACGTGGCTCTGAGGGCGCTTGAGGCTGTAGGGGCCAAGTTCAGGGGCGGGAGGGGCTTGATAGGGGCCTCCGCTGCCCTCGCGGCCCTCGCGCCCGGTGAGCCCTATACCTTCGAGCTGACCTTCTATAGGCTTCCTGAGATGTGGGGATCTATGAGATGTGTTGACTTTGAGAAGGCTTTCGCAGTTGACGCTGACTCCTCAGCAACGCTAAACAACCTTGACCTAGAGGGCCATGTTGTCACGGCCGCCCCAAGGGGCCCTGACCCCGTGCTGGCCGGCTTCAGAGGACTTGAGCCGAAGGAGCTGTGGAGGTTCTCGGAGGCGCTCTGTGAGAGGCCGCACTTCGCCGTTCTATACAGGTCAAATCAACACACTGGCCTACATTTCAGGCAGGTAAGGCCGGCCCCTTATAGATCGGTCCTCTTGAAGGGGTTTGTTTCCTCGGAGCCCAGGACCCTGCCAGGCGGACATGTGGTCATCACCATAAAAGGTGACGCCGGCGAGTTCGACGTTGTGTTCTTCAGGGAGACAGGCCCGCTTGCTGAGGCCTCCAAGGAACTGAGGCCTGGAGATGAGGTTGAGGTCGGGGGCGGGGTTAGGCCGTACTCACCGGGCGGCAGGATCACCATCGCGGCTGAACTTATGAAGGTCCTGAGGGTCTCCAGGGCCAGGGTCAGGCTTCCCCCTCGTTGCCCTCACGACGGCGCTACTATGGAGAGCGCAGGGAGGGGTAGGGGGTACAGATGCCCAAGATGTGGCCTGAGGCTTTCAGAGGGTGCTGCCGTTGAGGTTGAGCTCCCTAGGTCCCTTGGACCCGGCCTGTACCTGCCTAGGGAGGGCAGGCTTAGGCACCTGACGCCAGAGGGGTTGCCCCTTCCCGTCCTTGGTGTCCTGCCTATCGGTGTTGAGGTTTCAGATGTGTTGAGGGTCTATGAAAAGCTCGGTGAACCCCCCAGTTAACACCCCTCCGTTTCCTATGGGGCCCACTGGATGTTTGATGGACGGACCCCTCCGCTTCTCCTGGAGGTAGGGTCCCTGAAAATGATCTGTATGGAAGGTGGCTGTAGCGTTGTCAAGACAGTCCATCCTATAAGGTTTGTATAAAGATGTTTTAATCATTTGATTATAATAATAGTAATAATTACAATAAATAAGGTAACCTCACCTTTACTCTACCCCCAAAAACACCCTATAGGCTCCAGAGGAAAGGAAGGGGTGTCGGGGGCCTGTTCACACTTAGCTTAAAAGGACCCCGTGGTTTCCTTTGGAGCCCACCTTAGAGCTTCAGCTAGCATATTTTATCGCGCTTACGCCCTAGCCTAAACGGGGGCCATGTACCTAGAGCTGAGGTTCCACGGACGTGGAGGCCAAGGGGCTGTAACCGCGGCTACGCTCCTTGCCAGGGCCGCCCTCTTCGAGGGAAAGTGGGCACAGGCGATACCCAACTTCGGGGCCGAGAGGAGGGGCGCACCTGTTGAGGTGTACGCGAGGGTCTCGGACGCCCCCATCCAGATACATTCAAGTGTTGAGAACCCTGACGTCGTTATTGTCCTAGACTACGAGCTTATAAAAATGGTGGATGTGACCCGCGGCCTGAAGCCGGGCGGAATAATCATCATAAACTCCCCGGTCTACCAGAGCCCATTCCCTGGCTATAGGACGCACTGTGTAGATGCAACCAAGATAGCTAAGGAGCTTAATCTTGTTGTGAGCGGCTGGCCTACGGTCAACACCGCTATGCTTGGGGCCCTGAGCAGGGCCACGGGTGTAGTGAGAATAGACTCGACCGTCAAGGCCATATCCGAGTACTTCTCCTCGCCCTTGCTTGCCAAGGCCAACGGGGAGGCCGCTACCAGATCCTTCAATGAGACTAAGCCCTGTTAGGCGTAGGCTTAACATGAAAAGGCTAGGCGGTACATATAAACATTATTTAAGGTGGCATTTGGTATCCAATGAAGGGTACATCTGGGGGATATCTTGACTAGGCCCACACAGCTTGCGGTAGTTGAGGAACCTAAGACGTTCTGGGCAGCCCCTATATCATACCCCGCTACAGGCTCCTCAGGAAAGACCGGCCTCTGGAGAACCGAGAGGCCCTTGATACACCTAGAGAAGTGCACAAAGTGCCTATACTGCTGGCTCTACTGTCCCGAAGACACAATACTGAGGAGGGAGGACGACTATGTCTACGTAGACTATGAGTACTGCAAGGGGTGCGGGATCTGCGCGAGCGTCTGTCCCACACACGCCATAGACATGGTCCCAGAGGTTGCGGGTGAGAGCTCATGACCATGAAGGCCCTTACCGCAAACCACGCGGTTGCCGAGGCCGCGAAGCTAGCCCGTGTTAAGGTAGTGGCCGCCTACCCAATAACGCCACAGACTACAATTGTCGAGAAGCTGGCGGAGATGATAGAGGAGGGCGAGCTTGAGGCCAAGATGATAAGAGTCGAGAGCGAGCACTCAGCAATGGCTGCCACCCTTGGAGCCGCTGCCGCTGGGGCCAGGGCCTTTACAGCTACCTCAAGCCATGGGCTCCTATACATGCACGAGGTGCTATGGTGGACCGCAGGCGCGAGGATCCCAGTAGTTATGGCTGTCGTGAGCAGGGCCATCGGACCGCCGTGGAACATCCACAACGAGCACAGTGACGTTATGGACCAGAGGGACGCTGGCTGGATAATCTCAGTGGCCCAGGAGAACCAGGAGGCCTTCGACCTTACCCTGCAGGCATTCAGGATAAGCGAGGACCCAAGGGTATACCTACCAATGATCGTCTCCCTTGACGCTTTCACGCTCTCTCACACAGTCTCACCTGTTGATATTCCCTGCCAGGAGGACATTGACTCCTGGCTTCCACCAAGGAGGCAGCCCTACATAATCACGCCTGAGACGAACGTGGTGATGGGCAACATAGCGAACGATGAGGACTACTACATGATGAGGTACTCCATACACGCAGCCATGCAGGCAGCAAAGGAGGTGATTGAGGAGGTGGACGCCGAGTACGGAAAGGCCTTCGGCAGGTTCTATGGCGGCATGGTCGAGTGCTACCTATGCGAGGACGCAGACTATGTAATGGTGCTCGCAGGCAGCTGGGCCGGTGACGCAAAGAAGGCGGCGGAGTCACTAAGAGGGGAGGGCATAAGGGCCGGCGTCGTCAGGATAAGGTTCGTGAGGCCGTGGCCGGCTGACAGGATCAGGGAGCTTCTGACAAACAGGAAGGGAGTTATAGTCTTTGATAGGAGCGTCTCGTTCGGAAGCTATGGGCAACTATTTGCCGACACGGCCGCCACCCTCTATGGCTCTACCTCAATGAGGGGTGTGATAGCGGGGATAGGCGGTGTTGACGTCAAGCCGGCCGACTTCGTTGAGGAGGTAAAGGACTTCGTGTTAAGGGTTGAGACAGAGGGGCGCATCTACGAGCCTCAGAGGTGGATGCTTCCAAAGAAGTATGCTAAGGTTGTCCAAGAGGTGACCACCTGATGCCTGTCAGACTCGCTGACCTACCACGCAGAAGGTACAACATGCCTGGCAACGCTGCCTGTCCAGGCTGCCCCGAGACCATGGGGCTCAGGTACGTTAAGATGGCTCTCGGCGATAACGTCGTCCTCGTGATCCCGGCTGGCTGCAGTAGCGTCATACAGGGCATTGCCCCCAAGAGCGGAATAAACTTCCCCATACTCAACATCGTCTTCGCCTCGGCCGCGAGCGCAGCGGCCGGCATGGCAGCCGCGTTCGAGATAGCCGGCCTAGGCTACAAGGTAGTAGTTTGGGCAGGAGATGGTGGGACAGCAGATATAGGGTTCCAGGCCTTGAGCGGGGCCGCAGAGAGAAACGACGACATAATTTACATCTGCGTTGACAATGAGGCCTATATGAACACGGGCATCCAGAGGAGCGGGCTCACACCATATGGGGCCTGGACCACCACGACTTGGACGGGCAAGACCGAGAAGAAGAAGCCACTGCCCTTCATAGTAATGGCCCATGGAGTGCCTTACGTCGCTACGGCCTCCGTGGGTTACCCGCAAGACTTCATTGAGAAGCTAAGGAAAGCCTCCTCGGTAAGGGGCTTCAAGTACATTCACCTCCACGCCCCATGCCCTGTTGGATGGAGGTTTGATCCAGCTCTCACTGCGAAGGTGGCACAGCTCGCGGTTCAGACAGGTGCCTTCCCGTTATTTGAATATGAGAACGGCAAGTTCAGGCTGAGCCCCTTCAGCGGCCTCTACAGGGATCCGAGGAGGAGGGTACAGCTGGTAGAGTACCTTAAGCTACAGGGCAGGTTCCAGACGGTCCTTAAGGATCCTGAGAAGCTTAAGGGCCTCCAGCAGGAGATAGATGAGATGTGGCAGTGGATCGAGCTCCTTGAGAAGGGCCTCCCGTTGGTCATGCGGGATGCCAAGAAGTAACGCCGGTAAGCCCCTTTGGCTTCTGTACCGAAGGGCTCTCACGTCCTTCGGCGTCCATCTAATTAATCCCAGGCCTGAGCTCTCCGTCTGAAGGAGGGGCCTTGGAGCTGGTTCATGTAGATGGCAGTATTGGCGAGGGAGGCGGCCAAGTGCTCAGGATGGCCTTGGCCGTTTCAGCAATAACAGGGCGGCCCGTTAGGGTGTTCAACATAAGGATCAAGAGGTCAAGACCAGGACTTCAACACCAACACCTGACCTCAGTGAAGGCCCTGGCGGCCCTGACCAGGGCCAAGGTTGAGGGCGCGACCCTCGGCTCCACAGAGCTCACCTTTTACCCAGGAAGTGCGAGGGGAGGAGACTTTACATTTGACATTGGTACCGCAGGCAGCGTGACTCTTCTTCTGCAGGCAATAATGCCAATAATGGCCCTGTCGAGGGAGCCCATGACCGTCAGTGTCATAGGTGGAACTGACGTGCCGAAGGCGCCTCCTATAGACTACTTTAGGTTCGTGCTAAGGCCGCTCCTGAGCAAGTTGGGCTTTGAATACAACATTAACCTCGTGAGAAGGGGTCACTATCCAAGGGGTGGGGGCAAGGTAATAGTCGCTACAGGAGGTAACGCAAAGCTGAGGCCAATCGACCTAGTGAGCTCTGGCGGCTTAGTGAGGGTCAATGGCCTGAGCCACTGTGTCAGGCTACCATCCCACGTGGCGGTCAGGCAGGCAAGGGCTGCTGAGGAGGCCCTGAGGGATCTCAACGTCCCAGTGAAGATAGAGCTTGAATATTATGAGGCCAATAAGGATCCGCACCTGGGGCCTGGAAGCGGGATTGTCCTATGGGCTACGACGGAGAGGTCAGTCCTAGGCGGGGACTCCCTGGGGGAGAGAGGGAAGCCGGCTGAGTGGGTGGGCCGTGAGGCAGCGCGGTCCCTGCTTGATGACCTGTCCACGGGAATGGCGCTCGACAGGCACGCCTCTGACATGCTATTGGTTTACGCGGCCTTATCTGGCGGGGTCTCAAGGCTTGGGGGCTCCGCTTTAACGTCCCATGCAAAGACAGTGATAGATCTGCTCAACACAATTCTTCCAGAGGCCTCGGTTAAGATCCTGCAGGGATTCGAGGGCAGACCCTTCATAGTTGAGGTCAGGGGCTCAGGCCTTTCATAGGGTCGTTCCGTAGATGCATAAGGTTTTGAGCTCCAAAGGTCCCTCCTGACACGAGGCGGTGTCGGCAAGGGTGTCAACCAGGAGATCATCAGAGGAGCTGATGAAGCTAGCCTCACAGTTTCTGACAGAGCTTGAAGGTCCCTTTGTGGGAAGACGTGAGGAGGCGCTGGTTATGACGCTCGCCCTCCTCACGGGCGAGCACGTGGTTCTAATAGGGGAGCCTGGAACTGCGAAGAGCGCCATAGCCAGGAGGTCAGCTGACCTCCTTGACGTGAAGTTCTTCAAGTACCTCCTCACAAAGTTCACAGAGCCTAGCGAACTCTTTGGCCCCCTCGATATAAAGGCCCTTAGGCAGGGGGTCTACAGGAGGATAACTAACGGGAAGCTGCCCGAGTCTGAGATAGCATTCCTCGACGAGATATTCAACGCTAACAGCGCCGTGCTCAACAGCATCCTCAGCATAATGCAGGAGAGGGTCCTCTACGACGGCTACACCGAGATAAGGGTACCGCTGTGGACGCTCGTTGGGGCCTCAAACAGGGTCCCAGAGGAACCTGAGCTCGAGGCGCTTTACGATAGGTTCCTCTTTAGGCAAAACGTTAAGCCTCTCGACGAGGAGATGTGGGACGGCCTGCTCGAGGCGTCATGGAAGCTCGAGATGGGCTACTACGTCAAACCCACCAAGATCATGGGCATGGAGGACCTTAGGGGGCTGAACGAATTAGTGTTCAAGGCCGACCTCTCCCAAGTCAAGAGCAAGCTCCTGAGGCTCTTCATGATAATGAACGAGAAGGAGCTCCACATAAGCGACAGGAGGAAAGGGAAGATACTCAAGGCAATCGCAGCCCACGCCATACTTAACGAGAGGCTTCAGGCCACGGAGTCCGACCTTGTGGTCCTCAAGTACACAGTCCCAAGGGACGTAGACGACTTCGATAAGGTCAACACTATACTCGTCGAGGAGCTCAAGACCAAGGAGAGAATACTTAGGGAGCTAGAGGAGATAGCGGCCAACGTGAGGGCCGCCGAGAGGTCAGTGAGCCAGCTTGAGGCCTTTGACCCCAGGCTACTTGACATATATAAGAACCTCAAGGTAGCCAAGGGCAAGATCCAGAACCTGGTCCAGGACGTAGAGGATGAGGAGGTAAGGAGGAAAGCCGAGGAGGTAAACGAACTCATAGAGAACCTGACCCAGGAGATCATGGTGAAGCTTAACATGTGAGGGTCAGCCCTTGGAGGACTCATCCACTCAAAGGAAGGAGCGGCAGAGGTTCCCTGTCAGTGTCCACCCCGAGATAGGGGTAATTGACGAGATAAGGATGTACAGGGGGGAGAAGGTGCTCTCAGTCACTAAGAGGATAGCCGAGAGGGAGCTGAATCCCAGGCTAACCCCTCTTTTAGCCCTTGACATCTTTTACACATACTACCTGCCCGTGCCATTCATAACTGAGCGTGATGAGACTGACGACGAGGAGACAGCGATAAGGAGGGGCGTAGTTTCAGCGATGGTCAAGAGCGAGAGCGTTTGGAAGGCCAAGGTCTACACGACCGCCGATAACCTGACAAGCGTGGTCGCAGCCGCCTCATTCCTTGAGAGGTTGAACAAGCTTCTGCCCCCACCTGAGGGTGGTCAGGGAGGGAAAAACGAGAAGGAAGAACAGCAGGAGCGGCAGGGGCCTGAGTCAGGGACTCCTAATGTACAGGAGGCAGCCCAGAAGGCCGCCGAGGCCGCCATGAAGGACGCCGAGATGGCCAAGAGGATAAAGATGGCCGCCGAGAGGCTCGGAGCCGGCAGAGGGAGCGTCTTCTCCCTCGAGAGCTCGGCAGAGCTAGTGCTGAGGCTCGCGAGGGAGACCGATGTCGCGAGAATACTTGAGAAGATAGAGGGACTGAAGCTCCCGTCGGCGAGGGGGCGTAGCTCAACTAAGTACTCAAAGGGCTGGATGGCAGGGCTTGAGTATGGAGGCGACCTGGAGAGGGTCCACTACGGCCAGCTCGCCCTCCCGGACGACCTCTTTTATGCTGACCTGGCCAACGGGAGGCTCCTGCTGTACGAGAAGGAGTTGCCAGCCACCAGGGGACCTATCTACGCGCTCCTCGACAAGAGCGGGAGCATGGTTGGGTCAAAGATAGACTGGGCCAGGGCCGTCGCCGTTGCCCTATTCAAGAAGGCAGTTGACGAGGGCAGGACCTTCGTGGTCAGGTTCTTTGACTCAATACCCTACAGCCCTATGATGGTCAGAGGGGGGTCAAAGCCGAACGACGTCCTCAGGGTCCTCTCATACCTGGCTAGGGTTAGGGCTGGTGGGGGTACTGACATAACAAGGGCGGTCTCAGCGGCGGTCGAGGATATAGACAAGCTTAAGCTCGGGGGACGCGAGAGGCTAAGCGACATAATTCTGATCACTGACGGCGAGGACAGGCTCAGCCCCGAGGTGCTCCAGAGGATGCTTAAGTCTATCAACGCTAGGCTTCACTCAGTGATGATACAAGGCCACAATGCGTTCCTACAGCAGGTCTCTTATAGATACCTGGCTGTTAGGAAGCTAGAGAGGAAGGAGGCCCTGGAAGTAGTAGACTTCTCCTAAGGGGGCTTAACCCCATAAGCCCTCACTATCGAGTCCACGTTTATTGACCTAAGCGCTCCCTCAGGGTCTCGCTGCTCTCTCAGGGCCTCTTGCTCATATCTAGGCAGATCCCAGGGTGCTACTGACTTAGGGAGCTCAATCCCAGGGAAGTCGCTCTCGACCATAAACCCCCTGCCGTGCCTCAAGGCCTCAGCCACGGCCTGGGGACGCCCTGGGACCGTGGCTGAGTAGCCGAGGGCAAGAACAGCCTCTATCATACTGGGCCTAGCGTGATGGAACACAATCCTTGGGGAGGGCTTTACGCCAAGCCTAGTGAGGACCCTGTGAGTGAGCAGGGCTGTCTCAGGGCCCACGTCCTCAAGATGCAAGTGGACCACACAGTCAGCCTCCTGGGCGTTCACGATTGCCTCCTCGAGTATGAGTTCCGAGACCAGGACCCTCTCGGCGCTGGTCCTATAGTGCTGCCTCCCTACCTCGCCTACGCCTTGAAGCCTCCCAGCCTTGCATAGACCGATCACGCCCTTTACTACACTTAAGCCAACGTCGAGGACTTCATGGGCCTTAAGGCCCATCTCAATTAGCTTATCAACGTCGGAAGGGTGAAAGCCCGCTAAGCAGGCAACCTTGAGGCCTTGACCTGCGACCTCACGGCAGGCAGCCTCGTGAGCCCTGAGTATAGCGTCGTATGCGGCCCTAACATCAGTCGCATCAATGCCGTAGTCCCAGGGCGAGGATGAGATAAGCGCGATGAACCAGCCGCCGGCCTGAACGAACCTTGAAGCAAGCTCTGCTGGCCTCAGGCCTCTCATTGGATTCACGTGGGCGTGAGCGTCCGCGAAGATCAAGCGTGGAACCCGTCCAGCTCTTTTAATGTGCGGTATTAAGGGCATAAGCGGTGAAGAGGGCTTGAGCTGCGACCCTAAGGAGCTGGCCGCAGAGGGAGCGCTAGAGATACTCAACAGGACGCTTGGCAGGGACAGCCTCGTTGGCGTGGGCGCTGGGACCACTGTTAGGGCCTTCGTAAGGAAGGCAGCTGGCCTACTGAGGTCATATAGGGTTGTGAGCGCAAGCTCTTCAACGTCCATTGAACTCTCGTCACTAGGTGTTGATGTAATTTCGTTCCCATCCTCAGGCCCTGTCCTAGAGGCATATGTAGACGGAGCTGACGAGGTCTCACATACTGGCGACATGGTCAAGGGCAGGGGAGGAGCGCTTCTCGGCGAGAAGGTATTGTCCTACTTCAGCAGGCTTAACATATTCATTGTGGGGGAGGACAAGCTTGTATCGAGGCTTGGGGAGAGGGGCCCCGTCCCAATAGAGGTCATCCCCTACGCATACCCTTTCGTGTTAGAGTCCCTGCGATCTATAGGCCTGAGGGCGACTCCCAGAGAGTCCCAGGGCAAGCTGGGCCCCCTCGTTAGCGACTGGGGAGGGTTCATAGTGGACGTTGACACAGGACCCATGGGTGACCCGGCTTCCATGGATAGGCTCCTCAGGGGGATGCCAGGGGTCGTTGAAACTGGAATATTTTTGGGGTACGCAGATTACGTAGTCGTTGGTAGGGTGAAGGAGTGCAAGTATGAAGTCTACAGGTTCAGGAGGACAGCGAAAGCCCCCCATATATGATATAGCGCTAGCAATAACGTCGCCTCTAGAACTTGAAAGGCCCCCTGCTGAGGTGAGGCAGAAGGCCCTTGGGCTGACCGTTCCATCAAGGTTCATAAAGGTCAAGTCAAGGAGGCTAGAGGTCTGGGTCTACATAGGTCCTAGGGAGGATCACGTGCTCATCACCTCAACTCCCCATAGGTCAGGCAGGAAGGCTTTAGAGGAACCCGTTTACTGCAGCTGCGAGTCATTCCAGATAAGGTTCCTCTCAGAGGAGATGTCCTTAGGGTGTAAACACATAGAGGGGCTAAAACTTGTCCTAAAGGGAGAGGCCCCCTATATTAAGGTCAACGTGAAGGACCCGAGCGAGCTCTTCACAATAATAACAGAGGTCCTGGAGCAGGGAAGAAGCAAGACGCTCAGAAGGTTTCTGGCCAGGCCTAGTGTACAAGGGCCCTAGCTAGTACGGCAGCTGCAGCTATGGCAGCCGATATCACTAGGAGCGTCGTCGGTGATATCTCAACCTTTCCCTTGTAGTTCTCGTAAAATGCCACGAGGCCTGCTGCGGTTAGAGGTCCCGTCTCCTTCCTCTTCCTAGACCTTGTCTTACGCCTCCCTCTCTCGCTCAAGGCTTCCCTCGGTCTTAATGTTAACGCCTGGGTAATTAGGATTTCGGGGTTCCTCACGACGCCAGCCCAGTCATCTCATAACTGATCATAGCCAGGCGGGGGGCAGCCCTCCGACTTACAAAAAGCCTTGCTACGGTGAGTCATAAGGCTGGTTGAGGCCGATGACAAGGACCATCCATCATATGGTCTAATCACAGGGATCGCTCCCACCCTGGACAAGCATTCATAATGAAGGGTTCACGGCTTTTGGCAAGGACCTCGGCATGAACTGTCTTAAAGCCTTTAACATGATAATCAAGGGGCTTAGCCTTGGAGCTTAAGTGCCTTCAGGAGGCCATGAAATCAGAGTATTTTGAGAAGGACAGCCAGAGGGGTCTCTTCCCGACTTTCGCCTGGTTTGTCGAGGAGGTCGGCGAGCTAGGCGAGGCCCTTCTTAAGAGGGACCAAAGCGGCGTGGCAGAGGAGCTGGCCGACGTTATTGCGTGGGCCCTGAGCATAGCTAACCTGATGGGGGTAGATGCAGAGGAGGCCCTGGCAGCGAAGTACGGGAAGGAGCTATCTAGGCTCGGGTGCTCCCGTACCTGATGGCGCTTACTATCTCCCTGAGCTGGTGCGGGGACCTCTCCACAATGGTGCCGTTAACTATGCCGTCCGCCCCGGCCTCCACAGCCTTCATGGCCTCCTCGGGGCCGTTTATGCCACCCCCGACCACGAGAAGGCCGTCGAAGCCGAACTCGTCCAGAACCCTCCTGGAGGCGCTTATGGCCTCAGGAGGGATGGGCCTGGGCGCCCCGCTGCCAGCCTCAAGGTATATCACCTTGGCTCCCATCATGGCGCTTGCCAGTGAGTACGCTGCCACAAGGTCCGGCCTGTCATAGGGTATCGGCCTCGCCCTTCCCACGTAGCCCGCGGCCCCACCGTGCCCAACTATTACGTAGGCCGTCGGTATGACCTCTATCTTCATCCTTAGAACTATCATGGCGGCCTGCGCCTGTACGCCAGTTATGTAGTAGGGGTCGTCGCTGTTGACGAGACTCATGAAGAAGACAGCGTCGGCCGCTGGGCTGAGGCCGTTTATGTTGCCAGGGAACAATATCACGGGAAGGCCGGACGACTTAGAGGCCCTGACGATGTCTGAGAGTGTCGGCTCGAAGACGCCCAGGGAGCCCCCGACAAGGATTGCGGAGGAGTCCGCCTCCCTCGCCAGCTTAGCTATCCTCTCAGCCTCCTCAGGGGTTGACTTCTCTGGGTCTATCAGGGTGAAGTGCAGCCTCCTCCTGGAGCGCTCTGCCAGTAGCCTCGTAAACACGTTGCTGACTTTCAAGCTCTCCTTCCCCGGCGAGCTAAATTGAAGGCGCGGGGGCAACTTAATATAAGCGTTTCAGGCCTCGCCCTTCCCCTCAGGCCCCTCCTCCTGTTCACCCTCGAAGCCCTCGGCCAGCTCCTCGTGGGGCTTCGAGCACTCATCGAGCCTGTTCTCATAGGCCAGGTCCGAGACCCTGTTGTAGACGTCTATCCTGTCGAAGACGGTTGGAACCTCGAGCTCACAGTAGAGGTGACAGGTTCCACACCTGGCTATGGCGAGCTTCCTGTCAGCAGTGTCCAGCTTCTTGAACTCTATCGTGAGGGTCGTCGCCCCACAGCGAGGGCACTGGAAGTACCTGCTGGGGCGGCGGACTCTCTTGACCTGCTTAATTCTCTTCCTCCTTCTCCTCGCCATCCTCAGCTCCCGGGGCCCCTGACGTGGTCAAGGCTAAATATTTCTTTGACTCAACGGTAAGGGGCCTCGGGGCGGAAGCATAAGCAAGACGCTGACTACAGCTGCTAACAAAGCTTTAGTTGTCGTTGGTGCCATGGTGGCGATCATGGTAGTGGTAATGGCGGCCGCGCTCCTAAGGAGAAGGCGCTTAACACAGGATCTTCTGGCTAGGCAGCCCTAGTTTATACCTTGGTCACCTCGGACCTCCTTAGTTTCACTAAGCTACCTTGGTCCTTAGGTCTGCCCAGGGTCAGCTAGTCCCTCCTGACGTTCTGGCCAAGGATAGTGACCAGCCAAAGCGCCTATAACGAACGGGAGAGGGCACCTTTACGTCCCCTTGGTCTGTGGGATCCAGGATCGAGGTGCGTTAGGGAGTGATTGAGAGGATACATCCCTGCTCTGGTCTCTAGCACGTCATAGGTGTAAAGCTCGCATCACCATAAAGTTCTCGGAGCCTTACGGTCTCGGCCGGGGCTCGTAGGCTAGGCCCTCTATCGCCCAATGAGGCCTAGTTCTACTCGAAGGACTTCCCTCAGGTAGCTCGGCACCCGCTTTAGTTATGCCCCTCGAGGTCCTGGCCTTGAGGAGGGCGACGAACTTTACGACACGGCTGCTAAGAAGTACTACAGGCTGTACGTGGAAGTGAAGGAGCTTAAGCTTACCAGGAAGGTGGGCAGGAGGGTCCCTAGGCATGGGGCCGTCGGCCTGTAGGTGCCTGAATGACACCCCAAGGGCCGCCAGAAGGGCCTTTGGAGTGAGGCTGAGGCAAGGGCAGGGCACCCCTTAACGTCTGGGCCCACTAGACCTTAAATCTCGACCCAGGGCCCGTCGACTGACCTCCTCCCCGCCCTGAGGGGCGAGGGCTCCCTCAGGGCGGCTCACTGGTTCGCGGTTTACCGCCCTCACCTTCATTGCCTCACAGCTGGTGGGAGT
>JBMFIT010000021.1:0-21036 GCA_049974445.1 Acidilobus sp. | reverse complement strand
TGATGGAGGTGAGGGCGGTAGGCCCCGAACCCGTGGGCCGCCCCAGGGGAGCCCTCGCCCCTCAGGGCGGGGAGGAGGTCAGCTGGGCCTAGGCGGCCCTCAGGCCTCCCCGTGGCACCTCCTCAGCTCTCTGCAAACCTGTAGTCGGGAGGCTGTGAAGTACCCTGAGCGCCCCCTTCCTTGAGAGGTACTTGTTGTTGTTGCCGCAGTAGGGCGAGAAGACGCACCTCGGGCACCCATCCTCACAACTGCAGGAGCCAACTATGGCCTCGGCCACCTCCTGTATCTCCTCAAGCCTCTCAAAGACAAGCCTTGAGGCCCCGTTGCCGCCTACGTGAGAGTCATAGATGATTATGTGCCCAGTGGGGTAGCTGACGCCGCTGAGGTCGGTGTCGCTGGCTCCGACTACGGGCCTCGATGCCGATATCAGGACGTGCTCAAGGGCGTGGTATGCGCTCAACCCCTGCTCTATAGTCTCAAAGTTCAAGAGGGGATACCTTAACATGACCCCCTTGGTCCAGTAGTCCCATGTTAAGGGTTCCTCGTAGTAGACCTCAGAGATCATCTCGCCTGAGAGCTCGTCCCTTACTACATATCCCCTCACGCTAACGACTATATGAACGTCCCCATAGACAAGCCTGACCGGCCCGGCAAGCTTGGACTCCTCTTGAGAGACCTCCTTCACATCGATGTCGTACAGGGGCTTGGTGTAGTACCTGGCGGTCTCAGGTAGCGGGGTCAGGTAGGCCCTGAGGCCTTCAAGGTCAAAGGAGGTGGAAAGGTAAACCCTGCCGCCGTGATAGTAAATAGCGCCTGGATGAAGGTCATAAAGCGCCATTGGCATCTCCCTCTCACCTATGCGCTTCCCGGCGTGGTAAAGATGAACCATGGGACCTGTGGTCCTTAGGCCCCTCAACTCCACGTACTGGGGGGTAACGCGGGGCACGACTAGGAGCTTCCCGTTTACGACCCTCACCACGCCTAGCCTGACCAGGTCATCTGTAGCCCGGGCGAGCTGAGCAGGCGCGTCCTCAACTCTGAGCGCACCTTTCTGAAGCACTATTGAGGCTAGGTGAAGCTTTGCGACCTCCCTGTTGGAGGGCTCTATGTAGCCTGGGTCGGGGGCCTTGCTGAAGAACTCTGTGGGCCTTGAGGCGTAGTAGGCCTCTATAGGGTCGTCGCCCAGGAGCGTGATAACGACCCCTGGGTGCCCTCTCCTCCCGGCCCTGCCCGCCCTCTGAAGGTAACTTGAGAAGCTCTTGGGCAGCGCAGCCATTACAACCACGTCGAGGTCCCCTATGTCTATGCCAAGCTCAAGGGTTGGTGTGGCAACAACAGCCTTTAGCCTCCCTTCGGCGAAGGCCCTCTCAACGTACCTCCTGTGCTCAGCGGGCAGCCCTGCCCTATGGATCCCTACCTCAACCCCGAAGGACCTTCTGGCAATTCTGGCAACGAGCTCTGCCATCTGTTGGGAGTCGACGAAGGCGAGCACTTTCAACCCGGTCTTAGCGAGGGCTGAGACGAGATACGAGGTAAAGGTCCACCTGCTGTTATTGCCGTAGTCAACAAGGAGGTGTGCGGCTGACCCCCTTCTTCGTCTCGGCCCCCAGACCACCGAGACCTCCCTTGAGAAGAGTTCTGAGCCTAGCTGCTGGGGGTTCCCTATTGTCGCCCCAGAGCCGACGAGCTGAAGCCTGGACTCCGAGTTGCTCTGCAGCCTGTAGAGGAGCCATTTCACGTGCGACCCGAAGACGCCCTGGTACACATGGAGTTCGTCGAGCACTACGAGCTCGGCTGTGCTGATTAACTCCCTGAACTCCTTTGAGAGGGCGATCCCCACATGAATCATGTCTGGGTTTGTTATCAATATTGAGGGAGGGTTCTCGTAAATCCTCTTCCTCTCCTCCCTTGGGGTGTCACCATCAAGGACGGCGAAGGTTACACCAGTACCTGTGATAAGTGACGAGAGCCTCTTTGCCTGATCCCTGGCAAGCGCCTTGGTCGGGTAAACCAGTACGGAGCTGACGCCGCTTCTGGACCTCAGGGCTCTCTTCAAAATGGGTATCATGAACGCCTCGGTCTTGCCGGTACCCGTCCCGGCGACTATCACCACGTCGTTGCCCCTTTCAATTTGGTAGATAGCGTCCCACTGGAACCTGTAGAGCCTCTCTACCCCCCTTGACCTGAGGGCATCCCTTAGAACCGAAGGGACTTCAATTTCGTCAAGGGATGGGCCCGGGTCCGGGTCGCCATAAATCTCATGGTGTTCATATACGACCTTTCCGCCCTTCTCAGTTACGGTTCGCCTGACCTTCTCAGCCAGTTCCTCCACGCCTTCCATAGTTCCTGCGCCTCACGTAGGGCGTAAGGCCAAGCACGTCAAGGGCCTCGTCAACAGCCCACGAGAACTCCGAGGAGCCATGGGAGTACCTGATCTTCAGCCTCTCGTACTTGACTCTCAGCCTCTCTAAGCCGCTGTCATCATAAACCGAGATGAGGCCCTTGACCCTCTTCCTTGGGCCAATAGTGAGCACTATGTAGACCGCTACCTCCCCCTTTGACAGCCTCACCGTAGCCTGGCCGGCCTCACCTCGACTGTACGTACCCTTGCCCTGCCTAGCCGGCTTAGAGACTATCTCCTGACGTTCGTGCCCTAAGACCACGACTACCGACCTCCTTGCGTGAAGGCCGCTTCGGCTCCTCGTGAGCTCAACAGGCAGCGATAGCTCCATTTAACGCGCACCACTCTCAATGCTGTGAGTGTGACTGGAGGCTTCAAATATTGACCCCTGACGTTGAGGTTGCTGGCCTTGGGATCGCAGGCTCGCTCTTGACCTTGAGGTTGGCCCAGGAGGGCTTCAAGGTGACAGCATATGACCCTTTAGCGCGGTACGAGAAGGCCTGCGGGGAGCAGATAACCCTTGAGCCAGGCATCGAAGGCCTGGTAAAATCCCTTGGCGTAGTTAAGACTGTTGTAAAAAGGGTTGACATATTCATTGATGGGATACATCTGACAACCATTGAGCTTAAGGGGTCCCCCAAGTGGGTTATAGTTGACAAGCCCAGGCTCGTAAATGAGCTCAGGGAGGAGGCAAGGGGGGCAGGGGCTGGGCTTGTCAGGTCCAAGTGGGATCGTCCCTCTGGCAGCCTCATAACTATCGACGCCAGGGGACCCTACGCTATTGAGGGGAGAGGGTTATCAACATTCGCCGTCAGGTTGATAGCGAGGGTCAAGAGATGGAACCCTGAGAAAGCATGGCTTGACTTCAGGCCACGTCAGGGAGGCCTTTACTGGGTCTTCCCCTATGATGCTGATGGTCATCTCGTGAACGCTGGGGTTGGCCTGCTAGGAAATAACAACGCAGTTGACCTGAGGGTAAGGACTGAGGCTTATCTGAGAGGCAAGCTCGGGCAGGCCGAGGCAGTTGACTTCAAGGGGGCCCCAATAGCCGCTTTCGCGCCGGTAAGGCTTGTCAGTGGTGTCCTCTTTAGGGTCGGGGAGGCGGCGGGGCTAGTGATGGCATGGAGTGGTGAGGGTAACAGACCCGCGATTTTATCATCATTAGCGTTATCTGAAGCCATTGTTAAGAGAGGTGCTGAGAACGCAAGTGAGGTCGCCGAGACCTACATGAAGTCTGTTGACGCGCTCTCCCGTCTGGCGACTGCTGCTAGGGCCTTGACTCTGTTGGCTGTCTCATTGAGGTCATCAGTTGAGCTGATGAGGCAGGCCCCTAAATGGTTCTGGGAGGGCTACGTCAGGCAGGAGCTTTCACAAAGGGACGTTATTAAGGCCCTGTTAGAAGGCCTGGCAGGAAACACCCATTAAACTCCCCAGTAGCAAACAGAATCCCAGGGGCCTGTGAGGACATGGGGGACCTTGAGGCTACGATGAAGGGCGCTGACCAGCATGAGGTCCCTCAGCGCTTTTATTTGACCAGCCCTTTAGGGCTGAAAAGGGAGGAGAACCCTTGATTGTCCTTCCGGGCCAGGATGAGGTATCTGGGTCGTTCGCCTCCTCGCTGGCATCGTCGCTGGGGGCCAAGGTCTGCGAGCCGACATACAGGATGTTCCCTGACGGGGAGGGCTACGTAAGGATACCCTGCGACGTCAAGGGGGAGTCTGCCGTTGTCGTCAAGACAATGTACCCTGACCAGGACAGGTCACTAGTTACATCGCTCCTTATCGCAGACGCTCTGAGGGAGGCGGGCGCCGAGCGAGCCCTGCTGGTCACTCCCTACATAGCCTACGCGAGGCAGGACAGGGCCTTCCTCGACGGTGAGGCGGTAAGCATCAGGGCAGTAATGAGGGCTCTGTGGTCAGCTGGGTACTCCTCGCTGGTCACGGTCGAAATACACAAGGAGGACAGCCTTAAGCACTTCCCAGGTAAGGCCATAAGCGTCAGGCCATTCAGCTACATGGCCAGGTCCCTCGGCCTGAACAAAGGATACGTAGTGCTCTCACCTGACCTGGGCGCCCTGCTCAGAGCCAAGGAACTGGCCTCAGAGTTTGGGGCTGAGTATGACTACATTGAGAAACAGAGGGACAGAGCCACAGGCGAGGTCACTATGAAGCCTAAGGAGATAAACGTTGCCGGTAAAAAGGTCGTCATAGTTGACGACATAATAAGCACAGGCACGACAGTAGCCAAGGCTGCCCAAATGCTTAGGTCACTAGGGGCATTGGGAGTTGACGTGCTCGTTGCACACGCCTTGCTAGTGCCTGGGGCCGAGGAGAGGCTCCGCGAGGCCGGTATACAGAGGATCTATGCGGCTAACACAACACCTATCACCTCGCCTATCGTGGCCCAGATTAACGTAGCGCCCCTCGTAGCCAATCACGTGAAGGATCTGCTCAGCCTCTGATCTCAACAAGAGCCTCAGCGTTGTCTGAGACTCTCCAGTCCTCCCCGACCCCAACAATGACAAGCTCGCCTGTGACCTTTGAGCCAGACTTCCTAACAAGCTCTACTAAGGCCCTCATGGTGTACCCATGTATGCTGAAGTCGTCAACCAGGAGGACCTTGGATTCTCGGGGGAGCTCCCTCTTAGTGACATACAAGACAGTGTAGGACGCTGGGCCCGAGAGGGAGACGGCCTCAAGGACAGGACCCTCGTTGGGAGGCCTCTGCTTCCTGGCGACCACTATGGGCTTCCCTGAGGCAAGCCCTATGGCGGTCGCAAGGCTTATGCCACCCGCCTCAGGGGTGAGCACCCTGTCGAACCGGCCTCCGAACCGCCTGACGGCGTACTCAGACACCAGGGTCAGGGCATAGGGGTCAAGCGTCACACCAGCTATGTCGTAAAAGCCACCGTAAACCTTGATGGCCTTGGCTACAAGCGACGTGAGCATCTCCCTTGAGAGTAGCCCGTCAATTATGGCCCTCGCGTTGCCCTCTGAGGGTAGCGTTGAGCCAGTCACATACCTTGATAGCATGGGAGCGGGCATCCCGAGCATCCGCGAGAGCTCCGTCAGCGGGAAGAACCTCCTGGCAGCTCTCAGGAGCTGGACGGCCTTAAACCTGTCCTCAGACCGTATAGGCGAATTGTCTTCAATCATCCTGGCTTCATCTATACTATGGGGGAGAGAGCTTAAAGGCCTCCACAAAACAGGTGCCAGAGGACAAACTGGGGAGGCAACGTTGTATGCTGAGTATACAATATATGAGTGGGTTGGAGTGAGGCCGGACTTAGCCTTCAGCGGGGACCTGAACAGGGCCGTCCTTGACTCGCTCAGGGACGAGCTTGAGGGGCAGGTCGATGAGACCATGGGGATAATAATAGGCGTCATGGGTGCCGAGGTTCAGGGTGATGGCGTCATGCTACCCAACGACCCCCAGATATATTTCCCAGTCAGGTACCGTGTCCTTGCCTTCGAGCCACTTCTTCAGGAGGTCAGCATGGGCATAGTCCGCGAGGCCAGGGAGTTCGGCCTTTTCATAAGCCTTGGGCCGACCGACGGCTTCGTTCACAGGAGTCAGATAATGGACGAGGACGTTGACTATGAGCAGGAGACGAGGTCATTCAAGGGTAGGGAGACCAACAGAGTTGTCGAGATAGGTGACGTGGTCAGGGTGAGGGTGACACAGATAAGCAGGGCCTCTAAGAGGCTTGCTACGATGAGAATTGGCCTCACGATGAGGCAACCCTACCTAGGCAAGGACGAGTGGTATAAGAAGGAGTCAAAGGGTGGTGGCTCATGAGTAGCGAGGCCTCCGGCTCCGAGGGCCTCATTGACTACTCCGAGTTCGCAAGGCTCGACCTAAGAGTCGGCAAGGTCCTCTCGGCTGAACCCGCGCCCAACAGCAGGAAGCTCCTTAAGCTAATAGTTGACCTTGGGTTCGAGAAGAGGCAGATCCTTGCAGGCCTTCAGAAGTGGTACAGGCCTGAGGACCTAGTAGGGAGGTATATAATAGTCATTGCAAACCTAAAGCCGAAGCAGATGGCTGGCCTAGTGAGCCAGGGGATGCTCCTGGCGGCTCCATGCGGCGACTCGGAGAAGCCCGTGATCCTGACGGTTGCCGAGCCCGTACAGCCTGGGTCAAGGGTCTGCTAAAGCCCTTTACCTCTGATGGTATTCAGCTCCTGGGGCCCAGCAGTGAAGAGGGTTTTAAGAGGTGACCTATTTGTCATGGGATGATCTAGAACCCACGCAGAGAGCTGGGCCCTGCCTTGAAGAGGTGTTCACAGAGATTGACAGGGATGAGGTGAACGAGCTCTTCTCAACACTCTATAACAAGGAGTACAACACCGTCGAGGTACTTCTGCATGAGGAGCAGGACAGGAGGCTCCAGGTCTACGCTAGGTGCTTCGTGTCGGCCAGGTGTCTTGTGGTGCTGGAGGTGGTGGCTGAGACGTGCGGCAGGGACCTATCACTGTCGCCGTTTGAGTGGCCCGAGGTAGACAGGGCTGAGGTGGTCGGCGAGTGCCTCAGGCTCGCCTCGAGACCTGAGCCACCCCTTAAGGCCCGCAGGCTCCTCAGTCAGCTGGGCGTGACTGAGCCCAGGGATATCCTGGGCTATAGACCAGCGGGGGGAGAGGATCTTGGAGGTTGAGCCGCGCTTCAGGGTTAAGGGATGGCTTAACAACGACGAGTTCAGGGAGCTTCTCGAGTTCTCAAGGTATGTTGGCAGGGACAGAGGGCTCTCGATCTTTGAGCTTGACGAGAAGAGGATGAGTCAGTTAGGCCTGGGGCCTGCTGACGTACTTAGGTTCCTTGAGGGCCTTAGGGACAGGATGGTCCCTGAGGACTACGAGGCTGTTCGTGATCACCTCCTAGAGAGGGGCTCCGTTAACCTGAAGCTGTGGGATGACCGTCTCATGATCAGCTCAAGGGTTCTCCTCAAGCCAATACTGCAGGAGTTCGGCAGGCCCGAGATCAGGTACGAGCCAGGGACTAAGTCGTACACAGCACCCCCTTACCTTTACGGTGACTTGGTCAAGTTCCTTAGGTCGAAGGGCCTTGTAGTTAACGACGACCTAAACCTCCTCGAGGGGACAAGGCTCCCTAGACCCGTTGCCTTCAGGGGTGAGCTAAGGCCATATCAGAAGGAGGCCGTTGAGGCGTGGGAGAAGAACCAGGGGCGAGGAGTCATAGTTCTTCCCACCGGGGCTGGGAAGACAGTAGTTGCGATAGCTGCCCTGAGCAGGCTGAACGTCAGGGCTCTCATAGTCGTCTACACAAAGGAGCATGTTAAGCAGTGGCACGACGCTGTCGTAAGGTTTACTGACGCCTCAGGCCTCCTCGGAACCTTCTACGGTGACGAGAAGAACCTTTCCTACATCACGATAACGACTTATCAGACCGCCTGGAGGTACGTCGACCTGATAGCCCCCAGGTTCTCTCTCCTCATAGTTGACGAGGCGCACCACCTGCCTGCCGATAAGTTCAAGACGATAGCCACCCAGATGCCAGCCCCCTATCGCATGGCGCTCTCGGCCACGGCGGTCAGGGAGGACGGCAAACATGAGGAGATATTCCCGCTCGTGGGAGGAATCGTGTACCAGAAGAGCGCCTCTGAGCTCATGGAGCAAGGCTACCTGGCCCCATTCATAATAAGGAGGGTTACGGTGAAGCTAAAGCCAGAGGAGCAGAAATTATACGATGAGCTCAGGAAGCGCTACCAGGCCCTAGCAGTCGGTCGCACCTTCGAAGAGGTCCTTGAGGCCGCTAAGAAAGGCGAGCCGAAAGCTATCGAGGCCCTAAGGGTAAGGTCCCAGATGCAGTCAGTGATCCAGGAGAGCGAGAGCAAGCTTGAAAAGGTCATCGAGATAGTCAAAAACGAGCTAGAGAAGGGCTCCAAGATAATTGTCTTCACCCAGTACAAGAGGCAGGCAGATGAGCTAGCGAAAAGGCTTGGGGCGCTGCTAATACATGGGGACCTGGATAAGGATGAGAGAGTTGGGGCCCTAGAGGCCTTCAAGAAGGTCAAGACAGGCGTCCTCGTGGTCACCACAGTTGGTGATGAGGGTCTTGACATACCTGATGCCAACGTGGGCATACTTGTCTCGGGGACGGGTTCGAGGAGGCAGTTCATACAGAGACTAGGCAGGCTGCTCAGGCCAGGCACCGGAAAGACGGCCCTATTATATGAAGTCGTGGCCAGCGGGACGAGTGAGGTGGCCCAGTCAAGAAAGAGGAGGGAGGCCCTAGGGTGACCTCACTAGGCCCTTGACAGGGCCTCCTGGACAAGTTTAGGGACCTCATATGGCGTGCGCGCGACCCTGATCCCTGCTTCCTCTAGGGCGGCCACCTTGTCCTTGTAGGCGCCGGTGCCCAGCATTATTATGGCTCCCGCGTGCCCCATCCTCTTGCCCTCAGGGGCAGTCCTGCCAGCGATGAAGGCAACTATAGGCTTCCTAATCCTGCCCTGTCTCACCATCATTGCGACCCTCTCCTCGGCGTCACCACCTATCTCGCCGATCATAACCATGGCCTTTGTCTGCTGGTCCTTCTCGAACATCTCGGCAACCTCTGGGAACGTCAGCCCAGTTATCGGGTCACCTCCGACGCCGATGACTGTGGACTGGCCTAGAGCAGCCTTAGTTAGGAAGTAACTTATCTCGTAGGTCAGGGTCCCGCTTCTCGACATGACGCCGACTGGACCTGCTGTGAATATTTGTCCTGGCATGATGCCAACCTTAGTCTTGCCTGGGGATATTATGCCTGGGCAGTTGGGCCCAATTATGACGGATCCCTTCTCCCTGGCATAGTTAACAAATCTCATAGCGTCGTGGACTGGGATGTGCTCAGTTATGACGACTATTACCTTCACACCGGAGTCCACGGCCTCATAGACGGCATCAGCGGCGAACTTAGCTGGCACAAATATTATTGAGGTGTTGGCATCAGGGTGCTCCTTCATGGCCTCGGCCACAGTGTCGTAGACTGGCACCCCTTCCACGGTTGAGCCGCCACGGCCAGGCGTCACGCCAGCCGCTATCTTGGTCCCATACTGCAGCATAAGCTTGGTGTGGAAGGAGCCCTCCTTCCCCGTTATGCCCTGCACGATCACCTTGGTGTTCTCGTCAACCAGTATTCCCATGTTCTCACCCCTTACAGCTTCTGAAGGGCTGAGAGGGCGTCTATAGGGTCGGCGTAGGGCTCTATGCCAACCTCCTTAAGTATCTGTCTGCCGAGCTCCTCGTTTGTCCCCGTGAGCCTTATCACGAGGGGCTTCGCTCTGTTGCCGAGCTCCTTTAAGGCCATAACGACGCCCCTAGCTACCTCGTCAGCCCTGGTTATGCCGCCGAATATGTTGACGAATACCTTCTTCACCTTCGGGTCACTCATTACGAACTCGATGGCGTCCCTTATGTGCTCAGCCTCAGCACCGCCCCCAACGTCAAGGAAGTCTGCGGGCTTCATGCCGAACTCATATACTAGATCCATGGTTGTCATAGTCAGGCCGGCCCCGTTCCCAATAACGCCTACGTCTCCGTCTAGCTCAACATAGGCCAGGTCATTCCCCTTAGCCGCTATTTCCCTCTCGGTGAGCTCGCCCAGCCTCTCCTTCTCGGTCGCGGCGTACTCGGGGTGCCTGTAGAGACTGTTGTCATCGATGATGATCCTGAGATCCAGGGGCAGAACCCTGTCTGGCAGGAGGGCCAGGGGATTGCTCTCAGCGAGCTCTGCGTCGTAGTCCTCGAACACTCTGTAGAGAGTGGTGAGGAAGGCCTCGAAGCTGCTGAGCTGCTTCCCGTTCAGGCCAAGCTGTTTGCCAAGGAGCCTCGCCTCGTAGTTCTTAAGGCCCTTCACCGGGTCGACGTAGTACCTAGTTATGGCCTCCGGATGCTGCCTCGCTATCTCCTCGAGGTCCATGCCGCCGTACCTGCTGACCAGGACTAGCGGCTTGCGCTCGGCCCTGTCAATGACGAGGCCTGCGTAGAGCTCCACGTTATGCTTAACAGCCTGCTCGATTAGGAGCATTGAAGGCTTGATCCCCTTGATTGGGGTCCTGAACATGGACTGGGCTATGGAGATCGCCTCATCGATGGTGTTGGCGAGCTTAACGCCGCCAGCCTTTCCTCTTCCAGCAACCAGAACTTGTGCCTTCACTACAAGGGGCGGCGTCAGGCCTGAGGACTCTACGGCCTTCCTTACATCTTCCCCCTCCTGGACGACGACCCCCCTTGGCGTCTCGAACCCGTACTTCCTTACGATCTCCTTGGCCTCATACTCAAACAGCTTCAACTCGTTCGCCCCAGGCCTAGCCAGCTGCAATGATTAATAAGCTGTCCATGAAGGGGCTACCTGCGCTGGCAGAACTACATGTACATGGTCAAGAGGCCACGACTAGGCAAGGCCAGGCTAGGTGAGCCAGTAGTATATTTCAGCTACCCAAGGCCACAGGGTGTCCAGCACCTCTACGTTGTCTCGGAGCTCACAGCCTTCTTCCCTGGGAGAGTTGAGCTCAGCTGGAAAGGGGAGCGAGGTTTCGCCGAAGTTAAGGTCAGGGAAGGGGTATACAGGTACTTCTACGTCGACAGCCATTATCGGGCCTTTGAGGACTTCGAGTCGGGTCCCCACGAGGAGCTTGAGCTGTGGAAGTTCAGGGTCAACTCCACGCTGGTAAACGCCGGAATAGATGACCTCAGAGACGCTGTGTCAGAGGGCGGCCATCATGGCGAGCTTATCCTACACGACGAGGGCTGGCCCAGCTATTACTCAGGCTATGGCAGGGTAAGGGTGCTCAGGGTCTTCACTGTGAGGGGCGAGTTTAATGAGGTAAGCGCTAGCGCCCTCACAAACGAGGGCTGGAGAGAATACCTTGGTGACCTGATCACAAGAGACGACTACAGGGACTACTTCGAGATAGTTGTGCCAAGAGCCGACGTAAAGGCGTACTTCTTTAGGCTTGTCGACGGGAGAAGGGCCTACGCCTTTGGGTTCGATGGCCTAGGCGATGAAAAGCCGTGGACCCCACCCCAGCTATCGGACGAGATACCATGGTTCGTTGGAACCACGTACTACCTGGTTTTCGTCGACAGCTTCTCAAGTTCAAGGGGTCCGCTTCCATCGCTTCGACAGAGGCCAGGAGCTAGACTCGGGGGTGACCTGAAGGGGTTAGCTGAGAGGCTAGATCACATAAGGAGGCTTGGCGCTGAGGCCGTCTACATGACCCCAATCTACAGGGCAGGGTCATACCATAGGTATGACGTAATAGACCACATAGTCGTTGATGAAGACCTAGGTGGCGAAGAGGCCTTTGAGGAGCTGGTCTCCGAGGCCCACGCTAAGGGCCTGAAGATAATCCTTGACATGGTGCCTCATCACACGTCTCCATGTGCAAGGGAGTTCAAGGAGGCGCTTGAGAGGGGCCCTACGTCTTCAGAGTGGGAGCTCTATAGGTTCCTCGTCAAGGATCCGGACAGGCTAAGGGACATAATCTACTCGGCGATAGGGAACTATATGAAGGATGGCTGTCGCGGTCGCCCTAGCCCTCCGCAAGGCGTCTACCCACCATACGAAACCTTCGCTGGGGTTTGGTCTATGCCAAAACGTAACCACCGCAACAGGGCCGTTCTGACTTCAATGTGCGGCGTGATCAGGGCCTGGACCTCGAGGGGAACCGATGGGTTCAGGATTGACGTAGCGCATGGGCTTCCTGACGACTTCCTTAGGTCAATTTACGCCTGCGCTGAGGAAGGTAGCGAGAGGCCGTTCATACTTGAGGTCATGGGCCCTGCTGATGTCTTCCCTCTCGGGGAGACAGGCAACTCCGCCATGAACTACGAGGCCTATGGGACGATAGTTGACTTCTTAAAGGGTAAGGTGTCGGCCTGTGAGGCCGCGGTGAAGCTGAACAAAGAGTACCTTAGGCTCCCTTTGTTAGTCTCCAATTCCATGTATAATCTAGTAGGGAGTCACGACACTCCCCGCGTGAGGGACCTGCTGGGCAGCAGGGAGCTTGTCGAGAAGGCGTTCGCGCTGGAGACCTACATGTTCGGCTCTCCTAGCATTTACTATGGTGACGAGGTGGGCCTCACGGGAGGGGCAGACCCTGACAACAGGGCTCCAATGCCGTGGGATGAAAGCCTCTGGGACCTAGAGCTAATTGGCATCGTTTCTAGGCTCTTCACCCTGAAGCGGTTCATTACACCACTGAAGGTTGGAACATTCAAGGCCTCTTGTCTGAACAACGACGTTCTGACTATCGCGCGCTCCTGGTCAGATCAGCTTGCGGTAGCGCTAGTCAGTAGGGGTGAGAGTGACGTGAAGGAGAAGCTCAGCTCACTGATGTCACAGAGCTGCGACGTGCTATTGGCCAGGGGCCTTCACGGCAACTACCTTAATGGGCACCTTTTGGCCGTCTGTAAGATACCTTAAGATACCTAATGCTAATATTCCTACCTGAGAAACCGTAGGCGGTGCCTTACATGGACAAGGACGTCATAGTTTCCGTGACCCCCGAGATAGCCCTTGACGAACTATACAGTTATGCTGGCGGCCTCGGCGTCCTGGAGGGGGATAAGTTCTACGCCGCAGCTAGGAGGGGCCTCAGGTACTACGTGCTAACCCTAATGTACAGAAGGGGATATGTGTCCTACTCCTTCGATGAGTCAGGAAACCCCCAGCCCAGGCCTCAGGAGCATCCCCTTAGGATCGAGGACGTGTTGATTCCAGGGCCCACAATGAGCGTCAGCGTAAGAGGCGAGAGCATAATTGTCAGGCCATGGGTCTATGAGAGGGGCAAGTCAAGGGTCGTATTCTTTGAGGCCGAGTGCCCGACCTGGGCCAGGAACCTCAGCGAGAGGGCTTACATAGAGGGATCATATGAGGAGAACATCTATAAGTATGTCCTCCTGGCGAAGGCCTCGGCCACCTATCTGAGGGACTACGTTGGCCTTGAGAGGGTAAGGAACATCGACCTCCAGGAGGCTTACACGGTCCTCGTGATGATGGCACTGCCGGAGTTCGACAACTATCGCTTCATCACGCATACGCCTGGCCCGTGGGGCCACCCGACCTTCCCAACCCAGGTGCTCGCGGAGGAGTTCGGCCTCGGCCACCCTGAGCCCTTCGTTATCCTGACGGAGATAGGTATGCAAAGGGCAAAGGCCACATTCACTGTATCGGCTAAGCATGAGGAGATAACTAAGAAGACCTTCCCTAAGTACGCCTCAGTGATAGCTCATGTGACCAACGGCGTTGACGTGAACCGCTGGGTTCACCAGTCTATCAGGTCGCTGCTGGCTTCAAAGGGGCTGGACTCAGTAACTGAGGACGACCTCTGGAAGGTTCACCTACAGGCCAAGAGGGACTTCTTGAACCTGGTAAGGGCTTACAAGGACATAGACGAGTCTTTTATGGAACGGCCCGTCGTGGTCTGGCTAAGGAGAAACACGAAGTACAAGAGGCCTTACTTCATAACAAGGTACATCGAGGAGAATGAGCCCAAGGACGTGCTGTTCGTAGTAGGCGGTAAGGCGCACCCTCGCGACGCTGATGGCCTGTCATACATGAAGGCCTTTCACAGGTTATCCAAATCATATCCAAACGTTGTCCATATACCAGACTACGATGTCCCAAAGGCAAAGGTCCTTCAGCCCGGCACTGACATACAGACGTTCACGCCGTTCTCAGGCTGGGAGGCAAGCGGCACAAGTTTCATGAAGTCCCTCGTAAACGGGGTACCAGTAATCTCATCCAGGGATGGCGCTGCCGTTGAGATCATACAGGATGGCGTCAATGGCTGGCTGTTTGGCGAGGACCTCAGGGAGCTTGTGAACATCTACACGGACCCCAGGGCAGCAGAGATAGACGAGAGGGACTACTCAGAGTTCGCGAAACTGTTGACTGAAGCCATAAATGCGTACGCCTCCGACGATTATAAGCGCATGGCCCTTAACGCTATCAAGACATCATATAAGTTCGTTGATATAAACAGAGTGCTGGACTCCCTTTACTCCCCGCCTAAGCCTGCCACTACTTACCAAGGACAGACCTCACCTTCTCAGCCATAGTTTTGGCGGCCTCAAAAAAGCTCGGCCCGTAGTGGGCCAAGCTGTCATACTCCATAATTACTATTCTGTTCTCCTTCAGGGCCCTCAGCCGGTCCAGACCCCTGGCCTCAAAGCGCTTCTTCAAGCTCTCAGGAGTCACCTTCTCCCCCAGCTTCTGCTCATATACGATCACGTCAGGGTCATAGGCGAGAATCTCAGCTGTCTCTGGGTTGATTACATATGGCTCCCTGTGGCCCTCGAAGACATGCGAGACCCCCATGAACTTGAAGGCGTCACCTATGTAGCTGTGGGCGCCAACGCTTACCGGTCCCCCGAGGTCGATCTCATAGTAAAGCCTGACGCCATTTAAAGCGCCTCTTAGCGAGGCGAGCTTGTCAAGGAGCGAGGAAGCAAGTCGGCGCGCCCCCTCGACCTCGCCTACCACGATGCCCGTGACAACGATGCTGTCCAGGATTCCATAAACAGTCACGGGAAGCGGTATAGGGTAGACCGAGTAGCCCTTGGACTCGAGCTCTGATATTCTCTCCCTCTGCGCGCCCGTGGTCACAAGGATGAGGTCCGGCCTAAGCCTCTCGAGCAGGGAATAGTTCACGTTTAGGTAGGCCCCTACCCGAGGCTTCTTTGAAACCTCTGGTGGCTTGTCGCAGAAGAAGCTGACCCCGGCGACCCTGTTCTCAAGGCCTAACACGTAAAGGATCTCTGTTATGGCAGGGGCAAGGCTCACTATTCGCTCTGGCCTATCCGGCACGTCAACACTCTTGCCGAGGACTTCCGAATAGAGCTTCAAGGCCCTAGACCTAGACGGGTCTCCCTATTAATTAGCCTAGTGTTAGTTGATGTATACTTTGGTAGCTATAAAAACCTTGGAAAGGACATAGGGGGTGGTGGCCAAGCTTGGGGAACCTCTTCAACGACGATGAACTGAAACGGATAGAGGAAGCTGCCAAAAGATGGGAGAAGGAGACCCTGCCTCTGTGGCTTCAGAGACTGCCTGAGAGGCAGGAGGAGTTCACAACTCTCAGTGACATACCAGTTAAGAGGGTCTACACCCCTGCTGACCTGAAGGACTTTGACTACCAGGAGAAGCTTGGGATGCCGGGCGAGCACCCCTTCACGAGAGGTATACACGCGACAATGTACAGGGCGCGTCCGTGGACCATGAGAATGTTCAGTGGATACGGCGGCCCAGAGGAGACGAACAAGAGGCTGAAGTTCCTCATAGAGCACGGCGAGACTGGCTTAAGCCTGGCCTTCGACTACCCGACCCTTGTTGGCGTCGACCCTGACGACCCAGCAGCGGAGGGTGAGGTCGGGATAGTAGGGGTGAGCGTTCCGACGATCATTGACATGGAGATAATATTTAATGGAATTGACATGAGCAAGGTCACGACAAATATGACGATTAACCCACCTGCCCCTGTGCTCCTGAGCTTCTACGTCGCGGTCGCTGAGGAGCAGGGGGTACCGTACACGAAAATAGGGGGTACCACCCAGAACGACCCGCTCAAGGAGTTCATAGCCCAGAAGAGCTACGTTTTCCCGCCTGAGCCCGCGGTTAAGGTGGCAATGGACGTCATAGAGTGGAGCGTCAAAAACCTCCCGCAGTGGAACCCCATAAGCATAAGCGGGTACCACATCAGGGAGGCAGGGGCTACCGCTGTTCAAGAGCTCGCCTTTACGCTGGCCGACGGCATAGAGTACGTGAGGCAGCTTAAGGCGAGGGACCTTGATGTTGATGAGTTCGCCCCAAGGCTTAGCTTCTTCTTTGACGCCCACATAAACCTCTTTGAGGAGATAGCTAAGTTTAGGGCCGCCAGGAGGATGTGGGCCAAGATTATGAGGGACTGGTTTGGCGCCAAGAAGCCGAGGAGCTGGTGGATGAGGTTCCACGCACAGACTGCTGGCGTTTCCCTTACGGCCCAACAGCCCTGGAATAACATAGTCAGGACGACCATTGAGGCCCTCGCGGCCATACTTGGGGGAACACAGAGCCTTCACACGAACAGCTTCGACGAGCCGTTCAGGGTCCCCAGTGAGTTCGCCGCCAAGATAGCCCTCAGGACCCAACAGATAATAGCCTACGAGACTGGCGTAGCTGACACCATAGACCCCTTGGCTGGCAGTTATTATGTCGAGTGGCTCACTGACGAGATTGAGGATAGGGCCTGGAAGTACATAGACAGAATCGAGAGGATGGGTGGCATGCTTGAGGCCGTGAAGAAGGGGTTCCCCCAGAGAGAGGTCGCGGATGCCGCCTATAAGTTCCAGAAGGACGTTGAGGAGGGGAGGAGGTTTATAGTAGGCGTCAACGTATTCGTAGAAAATGAGGTAGAGGACGTTAGGAAGGTTCCGCTCCTCGAGTTTGACCAGGAGGAGATCGAGAGAAGGCAGAAGCAGAGGGTCGCCCAGGTACGGTCATTAAGGGACGTTGAGAGGTGGAGGAGGAGTCTCGACGAGCTAAGGAGGGCCGCTGAGAAGGGAGAGAACGTGATGCCCTATGTGCTCCAGGCAGCCAAGGCGAAGGCCACCCTTGGGGAGATAATCGGAACCCTCAAGGAGGTGTATGGGGTCTATGTCGAGCCTCCAATCTACTGAGGAAAGGCCCTTTAAAGTAATAGTTGCCAAACTGGGCCTTGATGGGCACGACCGAGGGGCTAAGGTAATAGCGAGGGCCCTGAAGGACGAGGGGTTCGAGGTGGTCTACACGGGGATCAGGCAGACGCCAGAACAGGTGGCCAGGGCCGCGGTTGAGGAGGACGCTGACGTTATAGGGATAAGCATACTGAGCGGAGCCCATGTGCACCATATAAAGGCGCTCATGGATAAGCTCAAGGAGCTAGGGGCTGAGGATATACCTGTTGTGGTCGGTGGGACCATACCGATAGTTGACATGGATAAGCTCAAGGAGCTCGGAGTCAAGGAGGTCTTCCTGCCTGGCGAGAGCCTTAAGAGGATCGCCGAGATGGTCAGGAGACTCGCCGAGCAGAGGAGGTCAGCTAGGAGGTCATGAGGGGATGGTCTTGTCCGCTGATGTCCTCGAGCTCTTCAAGCAGGCCCTAGCCGGTAACCTGAGGGCAACCGGCAGGCTTCTCTCTCTCCTCGAGAACCCCTACGAGGTGCCGTCAGACCTGTTTGATGAGTTAGCCTCGAGGGGCGGGAAATCCCACGTACTGGGCATAACCGGCATACCCGGGGCCGGGAAGAGCACGCTGATATCCAGGCTTATAAGGAGCTATAGGTCCCAAGGCCTAAAGGTTGCAGTTATTGCGATCGATCCGAGCTCACCGTTGTCCGGGGGGGCCCTGCTCGGTGACAGGCTGAGGATGCAGGAGGACGCGAGGGATTCCGGGGTCTTCATAAGGAGCGTCTCAACGAGGGGGCTGAAGGGAGGCCTGAGCCTGGCTGCCCTCGCAATGGTCGAGGCGTTTGACGCGCTAGGTTATGATAAGATAATAGTTGAGACCGTGGGCGTAGGTCAGGCCGAGGTTGACGTCATGAACGCCGTCCACACAGTCGTCGTAGTCACAATGCCAGGCGTGGGCGACGAAATTCAGGCCCTTAAGGCAGGCGTCATGGAGATAGGCGACATATACGTGCTTAACAAGGGTGACATGCCTGATGCTCAGAAGACCTTTGAGTATCTCTCGTTCGCGCTTGACAAAGGAGAGCTGGGAGCCCAGGACATCGGTTGGAGGCCCAAGCTGGTCAAGACCAGCGCAGTTATGGGGTCAGGGGTAGAGGACCTGATTAAGGTAATAGGGGAGCACTATGATTACCTAACTAAGTCTGGCAAGGCTCTGGGCAAGCTGGTCTCCAGGAGGGTCACGCTGGTGAGGCTAATGGCGGAGAGGCTACTAGCAGAAAGGGTAGAGTCAGCTGCGGCAAGGATGGAGAACAGAATAGTTGAGAGCGTGTCAAAGCCTAAGGGAATCCTTAATGTGGTCAGGGACCTCACTCGTGAGGCCTGCTTGAGCCTTTAGCCAATCACCCCTTTGGAAGTTGTCCTGACCTTATTAGACCAGCCCTGAATAGAGCGTTAACTACGTCTACGAAGGCGTCGTCGGCTGTCTCAAGGTACCTAAGGAGCTGCGTAGTGTCAGTGGCCCTTAGCACGAGCGGCTCAAGGCCCCCAACCCTCCTGTAGAGGGGGAGGAAGTCCCCCCCTAGCACGTCCCTCGGTATGGTGAGGACTAACGACTTAAGGGAACTGACGTAACTTAGGATGCTCTTCTGAAGAGACCTGTAGTCATAAGCCCCAGACACCTCCCTTGACACCTCTCCCCTAACCCTAGCGGTGAACGCAAGCCTCTCCTCAACTACGGAGTGGAGGTATGACTCACTCAACACAGGGCCCCCATCATATGTCGTACAGGGGTTCCTTAAGCTAAGGGTGGGGTCGTGTTACGGCAACGCCTTCTTCTCTCAGTGCTTAAAAGCCCGAGCCACTCTTTACCCTCAGGAGGTCGCTATGAGCTCCAAGGAGGAGCCCCAGCAGTCGGTGACGGAGGAGATAGGCTTCCCAGCCGAGGTCATTCAGATACTGGGAAGGACAGGGGTCTCGGGCGAGGTGACGCAGGTCAGAGTTAGGATACTTGAGGGCAAGGACAAGGGGAGGATAATAACCAGGAACGTGATGGGGGCCGTCAGGGTCGGCGACATAATAATCCTAAGGGAGACAGAGAGGGAGGCTAGGAAGCTATCAAAGAAGAGGTGAATTCTTGTCACTACAGGGTCTTGTAATCGATGTCATAATTAGCGCGGTCACGTCGGCCTTAGTCTCAGTCGTAGTTGTTTACCTGATTATGCGATGTCCCCATGATGAGCAGACAGAGCTCCTTTGGAGCGGCAAAAGGGAGAGGCCAAGAAAGAGGTACCTTGTCTTTGAGGCCATAGCTTCCTCTGAGGTAAAGGAGGACGATGTGAGGGCCGCGGTTGAGGAAGCCTTCAGGAGGCTTTTCGGGGAGATGGGCCTAGCCGAGGCAGGCCTGAGACTCATACTTTATGACCCAGTTAGGAGGAGGGGCATAATCAGGGTCAGGTCAGGTAGCCTACATCAGCTCCTTGCCGCTCTTGGTGTCGTGAGGAGAATTAGCGGGGCAGACGCAATGATAGTTCCGCTCAGAACCGCTGGCACTATCAGGAAGGCCAGGAAGTACGTCTACCAGTAGAGGGCCTTCATTAGAGCACGAATGGATACGGCCTAGCCCCTAGCTCCGGCAGCTACGACCTTTATCACGTCGTCGTCCTGGAGCACGTAGTTGGCCCCGACCCTCTGCTTCGACTTAGCGTTCACAGCATAGAGGAAAGTGTCTCCCAGATCGGTATGTATGTGGTAAGCAAGCTCCTTCGCCGTGGTGCCGCGCGGTACCAGAAGCACGTCCGGTAACACCCTGCCCTGCTTATCAGTGTACCTATTGAAGTCCTCGACAGGGTAGACGGCTATTAGCTTAAGCACGCCAAAGAGCGCTGTGTTAATGGATTGGACAACCCCTGTCCCCCTGAACTTGTCCATCAGCTCCCTGATCATATCAATGGCCTTCTGAGCCCTAGGGTCAACAGGTCTCGACTTGACCTTGAAGTCAGGATCCCCCGGTATGTAAGAGACTATGCCTTGCTTTGATAGCCTCTTAAGTATAGCCTCAGCCAGCGAGCTGGTCGGCACTACAGGGGCTTCAGGAAACGAGGCCCTGAGTCTCTCGACGTTGCGCTCCGAGCCAGGGATATCAACCTTGTTGGCAACTATTACCATTGGCTTTGTCATACGCCTAAGCGTCTTCACTAGCCTGAGCAGGTCATCTTCAGCAAGCTTGGGCAGCTCGAATTCACTGATCTTCAGGGCAGCGAGGGCCTGCTCGACCTGCCCTCTCGTTATGCCGAACCCTGACACCCTCTGGGCGAAGGCGTCGAGGTGGTCCTTCACGGCACCCATCTGAACGAGCCTCACGAACCTGTCCCAGTCTGACCTGATCGACTGGTACATCCAGAGATCTATCTCATCTATAACGAACTTCACCTCCTCCACAGGGTCATAGGAGCCTGGCTCGACCGAGACGCCCTCTGCGTTGGTAGACCCGCTGGCGTCGACAACTAGGAGGAACGCGTCTGACCTCCTAAGGTCATCGAGGAACTTGTTCCCAAGCCCCCTTCCCATATGGGCCCCTGGGATTAGGCCGGCGACGTCCATTAGCTTGACGGGTATGAACCTGTACCCCCCTACGCAGACGCTATTAAGGGCGTCGCATCTAGGAAGCCCCAGCTCAACATGGACGCAGCGTTTCCTCGCATACCCTATCCCAACGTTTGGCTCTATTGTCACGAAGGGCCTGTTCTCGATGGGTACAGGTATGTCGGTCGCTGCCGAGAAGAAAGTGGACTTTCCTACGTTAGTCTTGCCGACAACGCCCACTAGGACTCCGGTAGGCTCCAGGCTCCTCACCCCTTGGGGGTCTCCTGGTTCGGCTCCTCGTTAGCTGAGCTAGCGCCCTCAGTTATAGGCTTGGCTATGGCTGACCTCAACAAATAGTCGATCCTTGAGAGGGCACTCTGAGCTGCCTCGTAGACAGAAGGACAGGAC
>JBMFIT010000020.1:16337-21241 GCA_049974445.1 Acidilobus sp. | reverse complement strand
GAGGTAGGATAGGGGGCAGGGGAAGGAGGTGAGGCATGATGAGGGTCTACGAGCACGAGAGGTGGAAGGGGGTCTACGTGGCTGAGCTCGACGACGGCAGCGTGAGGCTGGCAACCAGGAACCTCGTTCCTGGGCAGAGGGTATATGGGGAGAGGCTGATCAGCTACCAGGGCGCCGAGTACAGGGAGTGGAACGCTTACAGGAGCAAGCTCGCCGCCGCCCTGCTCAAGGGGCTCGAGGAGCTCCCGGTCAAGGACGGCGATAGGATCCTTTACCTTGGAATAGCCAGCGGGACCACGGCGAGCCACATAAGTGACCTTATAGGTAAGAGCGGCTTAATTTACGGCATAGAATTCTCACCAAGGGTCATAAGGGACCTGATGCATGTCGTCACTGACAGGAGGAACATCCTGCCCATACTGGCTGACGCGAGGATCCCTGAGAGGTATAGGCTCATCGTAGGCACAGTCAACGGCCTCTACTCTGACGTAGCGCAGCCAGAGCAGGCCGATATTGTCGTCAGGAACGCCCGGTTCTTCCTCGAGGAGGGAGGCTACCTTCTCCTGGCAATCAAGGCGAGGAGCGTTGATGTGACGAGGGAGCCGAGCGAGATCTACCTCGGTGAGATGAAAAGGCTCGTCAACGGCGGCTTCGAGATAAAGGACGTAGTCCACCTCGACCCATTCGACAGGGACCATGCGATGGTCTACGCCATATTCAGAGGTCGCAGCTGATGGTAAGCGATATCAGCAGCCTCTCGGACAGGGTAAGGGCCAGGTGGAGGGAGGAGGTAAGGAGGATTCAGTCCCACTGGCCTGCCGAGCAGCTAACCCTTGAGGAGCTCAAGTCCAGGGCCAGCATTAGTCTAATTGACGGTACGGTCCACGAGATGGATCCCGAGGAGGTGGCAAGGCTTCTCAAGATAGTGCCGCCATACTTTAGGCAATTCATGAAGGTCCCCCTCCTGGTAGGCTATGTTAAGGAGGAGGACGGCACCAGCAGGTATGTAGTCATGGGGGACAGGTGGCAGAGAAGGCTCGCTGAGCTTATGGTGAGGGGGGACTACTCAGCTGATGGCATTGTTGAGCTCTCAGTGGACGACTTTGTGAGGCTCCTGATGGAGTTCAGGTCGCTGGTATTCATTTCCCTAAGCGTGGGCTAACAGGCCTTTTAACGTCGTCCCAGTCAGATAAGTCCTGGTGAGGAAGCTGTCGCGTCTGTCAGACGAAGTATACCAGGGATCCCTCAAGGCATGGGAGGTTATAAAGGGCGTTATCAAGGAGACGCCACTTGACCTCAGCAGCACGTTCTCATCGATGTCGGGGGGCGAGGTCTACCTCAAGCTTGAGAACCTCCAGAAGACAGGCTCGTTCAAGGTCAGGGGGGCCTACTACAAGATCTGGAAGCTTCGTGAGGCCGCCAAGGCGGGGGTGGTTGCCGCGAGCGCCGGCAACCATGCCCAGGGTGTTGCCTACGCTTCAAGGCTGCTCGGCGTAAGGGCCACAATAGTTATGCCCACGACGGCGTCGCTCTCCAAGATCCTTGCCACCAGGTCATATGGGGCAGACGTAGTCTTATATGGGCAGGTTACCGATGACGCTGTCAAGAAAGCCCTTGAAATAGCTGAAGCCACTAAGGCTACGTTCATACACCCCTATGACGATATTGACGTCATGTCAGGGCAGGGGACTATCTCCCTTGAGATTATTGAGCAGCTGAGTGGGCCGCCTGACGTAGTTGTAGTACCTATAGGAGGGGGCGGCCTGATATCAGGGAACGCATCGGTCCTGAAGGCCAGGTACGGGTCCAAGGTCAAGGTTATAGGCGTTGAGCCTTCCTACCTGCCAAAGTACTCAGCCCTTATCAAGGAGGGGAGGCAGCTCCCAGCTCTGTCAGCCCCGTTTGGGCTTATGGATGGCCTCCTCGTGAAGGGATTTGGGAAGCTGACTGAGGAACTGATAGCCGAGCTAGTGGATGACATAGTTACCGTTGACGACAAGGAGGTCGCTAGGGCGATGTTCCTCCTGTTGGAAAGGGCTAAGACCCTCGCCGAGGGGGCAGGCGCAGCCCCTGTCGCCGCTATCCTCGAGGGCAAGGTTGACGTTAGGGGCAAGAAGGCCATCACGCTCGTGAGCGGGGGCAACGTGGACCTGACCAGGTTGGCTAACATAGTCAACTACGAGCTGTACAGAAGCAAGAGGCTCCTCAGGCTAGCAGGCGCCGTGCCTGACCAGCCAGGCTGGCTTGACAGGGTCCTCAGGGTGCTCGCCGAGGCTAGGTTCAACGTAGTTGACATAAGGCACGAGAGGTTCCTGCCCTTCCTGACCCCAGGGTGGGCCCTCGTGGAGGTCCTCGTGGAGGCCCCTGAGCCAGAGGCAGTGCCTGAGGCTCTGGAGGTCCTCAGGAAGGAGGGCCTGGACTTCAGGGAGGTATACTAATGCCAGCCTCCCTGAGGGTCTCTAGGTACTCTCTGTCGCCGTAGATCCCCTCCTGCTCCTCCCTGACCTTCTCAAGAAGGCCCTTCGCAGTCCTCCTTACGAAGGCCGCTATCCACTCTGCGTCCTCTCTCGCGGCCCCCTCAGGCCTCGCTGGGAGGGCGACCCTGCCGACGCTCCCCTTGGCTATCAGCCAAGCCCCTACAGACGCAGGCGTCGTGATTGACGAGGTCTCCTTGGCCGTTATTGAGCCGCCTGAGGCCCAATATAGCTCTCTTACGAAGCTTATCGCCACTGCCCTCCTGAGCTTATCCCTCCACTCTCTGAAGAGCTGGCGTCCCTCGGCGGCGGCTAACTGGGCGACCTCGGATGCGTCAGCGCCAGTGAGGGGCGACCTCAGCGCGGCTGAGACGAATGTCGGGTCGGCGACAGGGGAGACCGAGCTGTGAAGAATTGAGACGGCCGTAGCAAATGAGCTGTGGAGGACGGCGTTCATGAATGCCTCAAGTGGGTCACCGACGCTAGGCCTTGAGCCTCTCAGCACGGAGATCACCTCACTAACGGTGGTTGGGTCGGTGACGGCGGGCCTGCCGTCTATAACGATCCATGGAACGCTCCAGACCCCTAGCGAGACCGCGTCCGAGCCCCTCTCGAGGCTGATGAGGCGAACAACGCCAAGGAGGCCTGACATTCGGAGACCGACTATTACCTCATGGCTCGTGGCGCAGCTCGGATGGAAGTACATGTCTACCTTCATGTGAGCCAGGCCAGCATCAAATCCCTGCGTTTAAAAGAGGAGCTACTGACTGCCCGATCTCATGGTCCCGCTAGGCCTCCTAATGGGAACTACGTAGTCAGAGAAGACCAAGCGGAGGGTCGTAAGGTCTATCACAGGGGTTCCGTCCTCCTTTGCTATAACGTTCTTGGCAGGGGGTATGGTCGGGTACGCAGGGTTCACCTTGGAAATGTTGTCAGCCATGGACTCTACGTACGGGTTCGCGTAGAAGACGCCAACTGGTATCCTGTCACCCCACTCCCAGGCCTTCTCGAAGGCCTTGGATAACTTCTCCTGGGCCTCCCTTGGGTCCGGCGACCTCACAAGCGGGTCCCAACCTGGCAGGTCGCTAAGCTTGTATAGCCTTGACTTATAGAAGTCAGGCGTATAGATGTTATTCCACGTCGGGCACGGCTGTAGGACGTCAATTACTGCTGCACCCTTATGCCTAATTGCCATCTTCACCAGCTCCTTCAGGTCATCAACCCACAGGGCGTAGCCCCTGGCGACAAATGTGTATCCGCTGGCTAGGGCGACAGCTATAGGGTTAACCCAGTCCTGCATGTTCGGCAGCGGCATTGACTTAACCCTCTCACCCCTTCTAAGTGTTGGCGCCGCCTGCCCCTTGGTAAGCCCGTAGACCTGGTTGTCATGCAGGAGTATCTTTATGTCTATGTTCCTCCTGCCAAGGGCGACGAAGTGAGCCATCCCTATGCCGAGGAGGTCGCCGTCTCCCCCGTCGACTATGACTGTAAGCTCAGGGTTTGCTAGCTTTATTCCCTCCGCATATGGTATAGACCTGCCGTGGAGGTCGTGCACTCCGTTAACTGCGAGGAAGTGCGATATCTTTCCGCTGCACCCTATCCCTGAGACGTTGACTACCTTGTCGGGCGTGAGCTTCAGCTCCGCAAGGGCCTTCTGGATCGCGGCGAGTATTCTGAAGTTGCCACAGGCCGGGCACCAGTCGACCCAGACGTCGGTCTTGTAGGTCTGCTCACTCGCCATAGGTCAACACCTCCCTCGTGCTCTCACCCCTCAGAACCCTCTTGACAGCGGTCACGAGCTCACCCCTATAGATAGGCCTCCCAGTTATCTTGACCACGTGGTTCCTTATCTCATAGCCAGTGAACATCCGTATTACACTGGCTGCCTGCCCAAGGTAGTTGTGCTCTATGTCAATGACCCTTGAGGGGTCAAACCTGGACAGTATGGACGAGACGAGCTTAGTTGGGAATGGGCTGAAGACCCTGAGGTGGAGGTAAGCGCCCCTAAGGCCCTCCGACTCCAGCGCCTCAAGGGTGTCCAGGGCTGCGCCCTTGACGAACCCCCAGCCGACTAAAAGGATGTCAGCGTCAGGATCTCCGTAGAGCGTGGCCCTCTCCTCAGGTGGTATCTCGGAGTCCGCTATCTCGAGCTTTCTCATCCTCTTCTCATACATCATCGTCCTGTTCACCGGGTCCTCGCTTATGTGGCCCCACTCGTTGTGCTCGTCACCCGTGTACCACGTTATGGCCCCAGACCCTATTGCGTACCTTGGGCTTATTGGAGAGCTGCTGTCAAACCTCCTGGTGGGCCCGTTGGCCGTTGATACCAGCTTCCCCCTGTCTATCTTGACGAGGGAGGGGTCTGGTAGCTTCATGGAGGAGACAACGTTAGCCATGTATTTGTCTACCAGGTGGATCACTGGCACCTGG
>JBMFIT010000020.1:0-16327 GCA_049974445.1 Acidilobus sp. | reverse complement strand
CGCCCAGTTCAGGGCCCTTATCGTGTCATAGAACGCCTCCTCCAGGTCCCCGCTTGCCATGACAATCCTTGGGAACTCGCCATGTCCTGCGAAAAGGGCGAAAAGCAGGTCACCCTGCTGCCCTCTTGTAGGGAGGCCCGTGCTTGGCCCTCCCCTCTGGTAGAGGGTCACGAGGAGTGGCACCTCGTCATGTCCAGCCCAGCCGAGGCCCTCGACCATTAGGCTGAAACCGGGGCCGCTGGTCGCCGTCGCTGCCCTAGCGCCTGTTAGGGAGGCGCCTATGGCGGACGTTATTGCGGCTATCTCATCCTCTGTCTGGAAGACAACGGATGACGCAACTGGCTTGCCATCGACTGAAATTGACTGGCGGGCCTCTAGGAAAACGGACTCATCAGAGGCCGGCGTAATCGGGTAGTAGGACTGGTACCTCACGCCGCCCACAATCTTCGCCATGCCGATCACGTCGTTGCCGCTCGCAGTCACCATCTCCTCTACATCAATGCTCGGTTCACCTATCCTGATAGCCCCCTTTACGTCGCCAGGCGTTGAGTCCATGACTATCTCGGCCACCCTCATGTTGGCGTCGACGACCCTCTGGTTCCCCCTGAACCTCTTGGTGAACCCCTCCTTCAGGGCCTCCTCAGATAGCCCAATTGCAACCGCAACCGCTGTCATTACTATGCCGCTCCTGTACCTTTATACCTCGACGCTACTGACTCCTAGCTTCTCCCTGGCCAGGTTGAGCACTCCCCTGAAGTCAATCCCGACGGGCCTCGCGCCCATCGCACTGGCAGCCTTGACGGCTCCCTCAACTGTTATATCGACCCCTGACTGCTTCAGCCTTGACTCGACCCTCTCCCTAACCTCGGGCTCCATGCTGATGACCTGGTTAAGCCTGGTCTTCTCTAGCCCTAAGTCGTAGAATACCAGCCCGCCCCTGGCGACCTCATGGAAGTGCGTGAAGACGGTCTCAGCGTCCATGGCCCCAAGGGCGTGTACAGGGTAGTCGAGACTTCTCGGGAATCTCCGCCTATCCACGGTCATGTGGACGTAGCTGTGCCTCCCAACTATGTTGGAGTAGTACTCCCTGTCCGCCATCACCCCATAGCCGGCTGCCGCTAGGGCGGCGGTAAGGACTGAGGCGCTGGTCTCAAGGCCCGCCCCTTGGGGACCTCCTAGCAGTAGCCTTACCTCGTCAGGCATTTTTCTCGCCAGTTTTAGAGGCACCTAAAAAATCTTACAGGAAGGTATATATCACAAAAAGAGAAAACGAGGCTTAGGTCAGCTTATTTTATTATGCCGAGGTCCCTTAGGACAACCTCGAGGTCCTTAGTTAAGGTCCCGCTCATAATGGCGTAGACGTAAAGTATGATAGACACAGCGGCCGCCGTAACGGTGTCCCATGGGAACGGTATTAGGACGTAGCTTGACACGTATGGGGCGTAAGGCCCATAGGGGCCTAAGAATGAGATTATGAGGCCGGCGAACGTCGCAGCGATTACCCACCACCCGCCCTTGATATGCACTCTTGCTTCCTCTGTTGCGCTATCCGCGACGGCCAGCGTGAACCCGACAGTTATCGCAAGGTTAACAATTATCCAGATCACGAAGTCAGGCACAGTCTTACTGAGCACAACGCTAAAGGGCGGGACCGCGCTCTGCGTCAGGAGGGCCTTGGTCTCCTGGATGACTCCCTGGTACAACAGGAAGTACGTCGTGACACCAAGCACGATCCAGTATAGCACTCCCAGTGCGATGCCTGTCGACCTCTTAATGCCGAACCTGTTCGGTAGCGTGTAGATGTAGAAGAGCGGGAGCCCTGCGAGGATCAGTGCCACAACGCCCCAGAGGATAGAGAACGTGCTCCAGTAGACTATTAGGAAGGCCGAGATGAAGGCGAGGCCGCCTATGATCTCAGCTGCAGGGACCTTGAAGGGCCTCGGCGCCTGTGGGGCTGTTCTCCTGAGAACTACGAGGGCGGGCCCACCTATCATGTAAGTGTAAACGGTCGTTGATGATATGAATGACGCTATGAAAACCCATGCGGGGTACGGTATCAGGAACAGGGCCCCTATCAGCCATGATGCTATCAATGATAACCACGGTATCTTGTATTTGTTCAGCCTGAGGAACCAGTCGGGGAGATGGCCGTCAGCGGCCATTCCGTAGAAAGTCCTAGTGGTAGTGCCCTCGTAGATCCAGCCGGTGCCTGATGGTGAAACTATGGCGTCCACGAGGAGGAAGATGCCCCAGCCGACAAGGATCAATATCCCTGACATCCTTAGGAGCTCGTAGAACGGCCCGCTGCTCAGGCTCGGGTAGCCGGTCTTGTTTATAAGTGCAGAGGTTAGGTTGCCCCAGCTTCCTGGCTGAATGGGGATTAGCTTCCAGCTTGAGTTGGAGGGGTCACTGGCACTGACGTTAAGGACAAGCTTTGACCAGTCTACGCCCCCGACGAAGGCTACCTGCAGTAGTACGTAGATGGCCATGACTATCAGAAAACCAATGATTGTTCCGAGGGGCACGTCCCTCTGTGGGTTCTTCGCCTCCCCAGCGAACTCTAGCCCCTGCCTGAACCCAAGGTAGGCGAAGACAATGCCCGTCGTCGGGAGGGCGAAGAAGATAGGGGCGGCTCCATATGGCATGAACCCTCCGGGCAGCTTTGCAAAGTTGGCTGGGTGGAAGTAGAGGGCCATGATAAGGGCTATCGTTATCACCGGGACAAGGAGCTTCCACCAGCCGACGCCGGTGTTTGTCTTGCCCATCACGTGGACACCAAAGTAGTTGAGAAGGAAGAAGAACGTCAGGAAGGCGAAGGCAACGATGCCACCAATGAGGGTCAGGACGCCGCTGGGCGTCAGGAGGCCGGGAACGTAGGAGCTCATGTAGGTCACCACTGCGGTGGCCTCAGCGGGAGCCACCGTCATTGCGCTGAGCAGGTAAGCCCAAGCCAGGAGGTATGACGCGAAGCTACCGTGGGAGTACTGGGGTACCTAACTATTGCGCCGCTCTTCGGGATCATGCCTGAGAGCTCAGCGAAGGAGAGCGCTATGAATAACATGAGAACGCCTGCTATCAGCCATGAGAGTATAGCGCTAGGGCCTACCATTGAGGCGGCATATAGGGATCCGAATAGCCATCCGCTCCCTATCATTGCGCCAACCACAAGGTAGGTGATGTCCCAGACGTTCAGAGCCCTCCTGAGCTGCTTATCCGTGGCCTCTGCCTTCTCTACTGCTAGACCTCTTTCCCCCATAGTGGGATCCCTTACTGGGGGAAAGAAAACGTAGGAGGAAAATAAATCTTTAGTGGTTTTATATTTATATTATTATAATTTTTTTTGAAAAGTGAGAAGACCCACAGACATTATACTCTAAAAAGAGAAAGGCTACCTCTTGCTGAGTCTCTCCTTAAGCCTCTTCGTGAGGACTGGTACGAACTGGTAGAGGTCGGCCACGACACCGTAGTCGCAGTTCTTGAATATGGGGGCGGACTTGTCGTTATTTATTGCGACAACTATCTTAGCGTCGGTTATGCCGGCAAGGTGCTGGGGCGCGCCGCTGATCCCTATGGCGACGTACAGCCTGGGGGCCACCTTGTGACCGCTGAGGCCAACCCAGTGATCCTCGCTGAGCCACTTCAGGTCGGCGGCAATTGGCCTCGAGCACCCGATCTGCGCGCCTAGTACGTCAGCTAGCTCGAAGGCGAGCTTGATGTCCTCCTTGGACCTGAATCCCCTACCGACGCTGACTATAAGCTCAGCCGCCTCTATGTTCACGCCTCCCCTCTCCTTCCGTCTCCTCTCCAACACCTTGACGGAGGCCTGCCCTGGCGTCAGCGTCTCAACGGGGCCCCTGTTTGCGCCCTTCTGGGCCCTTGGGGTCTTCCTAGGGGCCAGGAGGAGAATGGCTGGCAGAGGAGCCTCCTCCCGCGCTATCGCCCTGCCGCTCAGGAAGCCCCTTGAGTATGAGGCAGACTGGTCCGACACCTTCACGTCATAGACCTCAGTTGCCATGGGTATGTCGTAGAGGCCAGCGAGCCTTGAGAGGGCGTCCTTAAGGTTCTTCGTAGTGGGCGCGACTATGAGTGATGTCTTGAGCCTCTCGTAGAGGTCCCTAAGGGCGAGGAACACCCTCTCGGGCTCGTCGCTCGTCAGGTGGTGAACTGGGTGGCCGTAGTCGGCCAACGAGCTAGGGTCGACCTGGCCGAAGGAGAGTATGTGGACGTCACCAGCCTGCCTGGCTATGGTCAGGGCCTCGGCAATGTCGTCCTCCCTGTTGCCGGCAACTATCGATGTCATAGCCTATCGCCTCATTCCTTTATCACTCCCTCTGACACTAGTGCGTCGATCAGCTTGTCGGCGGTCTCCTCTGCGGTCTTGCCCTCAATTATGGCCTGCTTCCTTTTGACCGCTAGCACTCTCGCCTCGGTGAGCCTTTTCCTGGCAGGCGTTACACCCTCTAGTTCCTTCAGGGTAAGGACGTGCTGCGGCTTCCTAGAGGCCATCCTTATCTGGATTAGCGTCGGGGGCCTGGGGGCGTTTATCTCCCTCGTGACACTGACAACGGCGGGAAGGGGGGACTCGACGACCTCCACGTAGTCCTCTACGTCCCTCTCAGCTATGAGCCTGCCCTCCTTTACGTCGATCTTCCTTGCGAAGCTCACGTAGGGGTATCCGAGCTTCGCCGCGACCCGCCCAGCGACCTGGCCCGAGAAGCCATCTATCGTGGCCTCGCCGGAAAGTACGAGGTCAGGCTCAAGGCCGAACCTCCTTATCACGGCCGCAATGGCTGATGCTGTCGCCACGGGGTCTCCAGGGGTTATCGAGTCGTCCTCCACTATGTAAGCCTCGTCAACGCCCTTGGCAAGGCCCTCCTGGATGGCCATCTTAATGTCCTTATCCCTCTTGCCCACGGGCCCCCACGTCGCTACAGATATAGAGTATATCTTGGAGCCCTTGAAGTACGTGTCCCTTAGCCTGACGGCCTCCTCAACTGCGTTCCTGTCTATGTCAGAGAGCTTGAGCGGCATGTAGTCAAAGTCGACGAGCCCATCAGGGGTGCCTCGTATCATCTCTGGGTTCAGGGCGGGCTTCAAGAGCACTACTAGGTCTCCCAAGTCCTTCACCAATCCTGACGTGAGCTCGCCGGATAATAAGCGATGGAGGCTTAAGCGTTTATGGGTCAACAAGAGGGAACCTTAAGTCCTCAGAGGACCAGCGACCTGAAGACTTGTACGTATGGCACACCCTCAATAAGCATTTCGGAGCCAGGCGCCACGAGGCCAAGGCTCTTGGCCACTGAAACCGCGTTGTTGCCGACGAGAATGGCCATGTCGGCCTCGGCGAGGGCCCTTATTACGTCCTCCTCGTCGCCTAGCCTGGACCCAAAGAAGTCCTCACTGATCTCAACGACTACCCCGTTGCTGGCGTGGAGCCTCCTGTTGAGCAGCTCAGCGTCGGCGACAGCAACTATGACACCTTGCTCGCTCCTAATCACGTTATAGGCAAGCCTTGGCAAGGCCTCACCATCACGTCTGGACAACCCTGTCCTTGAACGCGTTGAACGGGTTTGTCAATGCCCTGCCGTTCACGTCGACAGGCCTCCTAGCGGGTGGCGTAGAAATGTAGCCCGGCATTATCTTCTCTATCCTGGCGTCGAACGGCTCAACCATGGTGTTCCTATAGAATATGCCCAGCGGTATCCTTGGCTCCCACTCCAACATCTTCTCCACGAGCCTTGGTATCTTCTTAACGTCCTCAGGCTTCTCCAAGTTGGGGTTCCAGCTCGGATCCTCCTTATCAACGTAGTATATCCTCTTCTCATACCACTCCTTGGTCATGATGTCATTATACGTGGGGCAGGGCTGAAGTATGTCAATCATTGACGTCCCCTTGTGCCCTATAGCAGCCTTTATCATCTCCTTCAACTGGTCGACGTGGTAGGCGTAGGCCCTGGCAATGAATGTGAACCCGCTAGCGAAGGCGAGTAGGAGGGGATTTATGGCACCCTGTATGTTGGGCTGCCCGAGCGCCTTTGTCTTGTACCATAGGGGCAGGGTGGGAGCAGCCTGCCCCTTGGTAAGCCCGTAGACCGCGTTGTCATGCAGGAGTATCTTTATGTCTATGTTCCTCCTGCCAATCGCCACGAAGTGGCCAGCGCCTATGCCGAGGAGGTCGCCGTCGCCAGAGGCCACTATCACGACCTGGTCAGGGTTGGCGAGCTTGACCCCCTGGGCAACAGGTATCGGCCTGCCGTGCAGCGTGTGTATGTTGGATGTCTTGACGTAGTATGGGATCCTGCTCGAGCACCCTATACCTGATACTATGGTCACCTTCTCGTTGGGCAGGTCGAGCTCTGCAAGCGCCCTCTGAAGGGCCGTCAGTATGCCGAAGTTACCACACGCAGGGCACCACTGGACCCAGGCGTCCGTCTTGTAATCCATCCAGTTACGAGCCATCGCTCACCACCACTAGGCCCTCCTTCATTGAGAGCGCCTTCTTGACCCCATTATAGATCTCTTGCTGCATGAGGCTCCTGCTGTTGAGCTTCGCGATCCTCTTCTTAACGTCGACCCCCGTGAACATCCTTATAGCCCAGACCATCTGCCCAAAAGCGTTGTTCTCCACTGCTATCACGTCATCTGAGGACTCAGCTATGCCCCTGACCAAGCTCGTGGGGAACGGGAGGAAGGTCTTGATCTGCAGGAACCTTAGTTTCAGGCCCTCCGAGCTGAGCCTCTCCATTGCGTCAAGTATGGGTCCCTTGGTTGAGCCCCACGAGACGATCGTGATCTTGGCGTCAGGGTCACCGTGGAGGATAGCCTTCTCGGAGTCCGGTATGTCACGCTCAATGGTCTCCATCTTCTTCACCCTCTTCATGACCATCATCTCCCTCATCACCGGGTCCTCTGTGACAATGCCCTCTTCATTGTGCTCAAGGCTTGAGACGGTGTACCTGATCATGCCGAGTGGGGCCCTCGGGCTTATTCCATCACCTGTCAGCTCGTACCTTCTGTACGTCTTCGGGTCAGGCTGGGGCACGAACTTTCCTCTTTCTAGCGGTATCTTGTAGGGGTCGACGTCCTCCATGTCAAAGCTCATCATGGAGGCCGCCATGTACTTGTCGAGCAGATGGATCACTGGCACCTGGTACTTCTCCGCCCAGTTCAGGGCCCTTATCGTGTCATAGAACGCCTCTATGTGGTCCCCGCTGGCGAGCACTATCTTCGGCAGGGCCTCACCGTGTCCTGCGAACATTGCGTGAAGCAGGTCGCCTTGGCCCTGCCTAGTAGCAATGCCTGTCGAGGGGCCGGTCCTCATCCAGACGCTTATGACAACAGGCGCCTCAGCCATCACCGCGAAGCTTATGGCCTCATTCATAAGCGAGAGGCCTGGACCACTCGTGGTAGTTGCCGTCCTGGCACCGGCTATGGCAGCCCCGATGGCCATGTTAAGCGCGGCGAGCTCATCCTCCGCCTGAAGCGTCAGGGCCGTCATCTTAGGCGTGCCGAGTGACCTGGAGGCCTCCTCGTCGAGGTCAAAGACCCTGTGGGACTCCATGTAAAAGGCTTCATCCTGGCTGGGCGTGATTGGGTAGTAGGTTTCTATCGTGACCCCTCCAACAATCTTTGCCATGGCCACTATATCGTTACCTGTGGCGACCATCCTCACCTTGTTCCTGTTGGGGCCATCGGGGAGAGGCTTTGAGACGCCGTAGTTCTCCTTGACGTAGTCATAAGTTATCCTAGCGGCCTCTATATTAGAGTCAATAATGGACTTCCTGCCAGCAAAGTAAAGCGAGATAGACCTCTCAACGGCCTGAAGCTCGATCCCAAGCATCGCAGCGAGGGCAGTTATGGTCATGGTGTTCACGGTCTTTGACACGCTTACTATAGTCGTCTTGAGCCTCTCAGCAGTTGCCTTCAGGAGGTCCTTAAGTGGTAGGCCTATTGTCTTAATTCCCTGCCTAGCGAGGTACTTCACCAGCTCTGAGGCGACGGGGTCAACGCCCTTCCCCTTCAGGTCCTCCCTGACCTTCTCCTTTGTCTCGGGCTCCATGGGTGCTATCCTCTCCATCCTGGTTGAGAGACTCTCATTGTCATAGATCAGGTAGCTTCCAGGGGCGAGCTCATTATAGTGGGTGAAGATAGCCTCACCGTCTAGCGCCAGGAGGGCGTCAACAGGGAGCCTGACGCTCCTCGGCTTCCTCGCCTTGATCCTCACGTTGTAGTAGCTGTGGGCCCCTATGATGTCGCTGTGGTACTCCCTTATCCCGAACACGTCGTAGCCCTTTATCATGAATACCCTAAGCATCATCTGCCCCGATGATTCTATGCCGCCTCCCTGTGGGCCGCCAATCATGACGTCAAGGTCCACGTTTTCGCTCAACCCTTAGGCACCCCTGCCGCAGGACCGTCTAACCCGAGACTTATTAAACAAGGCACTTCAAGCCGAAATAGCGCGGCTCAGAAGGCCCCGTAGACCTCCTCCCTTACGTCGGGGTCCACGTAGGCCGCCACGTAAACCCTCACGCCCCTCCTCACCAGCGTTTTCGCCTCCTCCCCCGTGACCCTTGTCCTAAACTCCGGGACCCAGTAGAACGAGCCGTCGTCTATTGTCAGGGGGCGAAAGCGCTCGCAGCCGTCGTCCTCAGTAGTCAGCTTCCCCCATAGCGAGCATAGGCCTACGAAGGGGTAGAGCACGTGAGGTCTCCACATGGCGCACTCGGAGCAAATTCTTTCAGCCGTCAAGCACGCACCGTCAGACCTAAATTCGGCAGGCTATTAACGCCTTAGCGGGAACGCCTTGCAGGAACCCTATAGGCTAGTAATCCATGTTGATGAGGACTCCGTCGAGAAGCTTACAGCCGCGATCAACATGGCTTACAACCTAGTTGACGTAGTTGGCGAGGGAAACGCTGAGGTAGCGCTAGTCTTCAACTGGAGGGGCCCCATGGCGTTGATGAGGGGTTCCGTTGACGGCTATGCCAGGGAGAGGATTAATGAGCTCCTCAGCATGGGAGTCAAGTTTTACGTCTGCTTGATTTCAATGAGGGCCCTTGGCCTGAAGAGCGAGGATATAATAGATGGGGTTGAGGTGGTGGACTCTGGCATAAAGAGGATAGTCGAGCTGGAGTCACGGGGTTTTGCCTACGCTAAGCCCTAGCAAGCCAGCGGTCGGTATTAGCCATAGCTTAGGGTGGGCCACGGACCTGAACGCGACGGCAAATATTCCTGGGTTCCAAGGAACTGGGATCAGGAGCAGCCCCAGCGAGGGGGTAGGGGTAAAGGGCTGAAGGCCAGGCCTGCGGCCTACCGCTGGGCAAATGGATCGGGCGGGCCGAAGGCCACCAGCCGGAGGTGATGAAAATGAGGGTGGTAAACCACAAACCCATGGCCCGCCCTGAAGGGCGAGGGCTCCCCCAGGGCGGGGAGGAGGTCAAATTACGAGGTCAGATTACAAGGAGTCCCACGTGATGTGGTGGGCCCGGAGGGACTTGAACCCCCGACCTACGGGTCTGGAGCCCGCCGCTCTACCTGGCTGAGCTACGGGCCCACACTTGTCTTTCTCGCCTCTGTAGCTTTTACGTTTTTGTGTCCTTAAGTCCGCTTTATGGCATCTAATAATAGGGCAAGTAGCTAAGAGGAAGATCTGCCAATATCTCTGCGCCGTTAATGCTGGCTCGACGACAATTGCTAACTAGCTATAACCAGCGTCGCCCAAACCTTAACCTACGTCTGTGGCGGTACCTCCCGGGGGGCGCCGCGACAACGCGAACGAGTGTGCTCAGTGAGGTCTCGGAGTCTATAACGACTGTGGCTCCGTCGTCTTTTTGGACTAGGACAGGGCCTCCTGAAACGGACATGGTAACGGTCACAATAGAGCCCTCCTGTAGTCCAAGGTCACGGAGCCTCTCGCCCCCCAGCCTAACTATCTCAACGACAGACTCCGGGGGGACTTTATTTATGGGAGTGAGCTCACTTGTCATTGAAGTCACCTGGCCGAGATGAACAGGACAGCCGTGTAGTACGTGGCGTAGGAAAGGGCCAGCGCGATGGTGAACTGTAACATGGTGTTGATCACTGTAAGCCTTGTTCCTGCGACCCTACTCTCAACTACTAAGGTAGCTATGCAAGGCGAATACAGCGTTGTAAATACTATGAGCGATAGAGCTGATGGTATGGATAAGGAAGTCTTAAGGGCGTAGAGGAGCCCTCCCTGACTCCGTCCCTCCCTGACTCCGTAAAGTACGGCGAGCGTGCTTAGCACGACCTCCTTAAATATGTAACCATAGACTAAGGAGGCTGAGAACTCCCAGGGAATCCCTAACGGTCTTAACAGGGGCGACATGACGTTACCAACTATGCCGAGCCACGTCATCTTAATTAGGGCGGGGCTGTTGAGGGCGGCTGGCCCAACTACGCCGCTAGGACCACTTATTGACAAGAACCACATCAACACTATGAAGAGCGATATAAATAAGCCGGCCCTCACGAGGAACTGGTATGTGTAGTGCCATACCTTTTTAATGAAAGCCCTGTGGAACGGTAGCACAATTGGAGGCAGCTCATAGGCGTATGGCTGCCTCTTAGCGGGGAGGCCTAGGCGTGTCCTAGTGATGTTAGATACTATGAATATGCCAATAAGCGCGGAAGCATAAGGTATTATTATGACAAGTCCGACTAAGCTCGGCAAGACAGCAGCCGCTATCAGTGATATTACTACGAACCTGGCAGTGCACGGTATGTAAGGTATCATAAGTGACGTGAGCACCCTGTCCCTTGTACTTGGGACTGCCCTGGTAGCCATTATAGCAGGTACGTTACAAGCAGAGCCAGCGATTAGGTACAGGAGGCCCCTTGACGGTATACCTACAATCCTTAGCCACCTCTCTATTGGAAACGAGATCCTAACCATGAGGCCGGAGTCCTCAATAAACGCAACAATGAACATAACGCCAAAGACGTAGGGTGTGAAGCTGACTAAGGTTGTTAGGCCGTTCCAGACCCCGTCGATTATGAACGACCTTAGAATTTCGTAGTTGATAAGGCTTTCAACTAAGTTGATGATGGGTATAATGCCAAGGGCCTCTGATAACATATCGACAAGGGGTTCGAGCGCTAAAAATATTGCCTCCGCGACTGAAAAGAGTATCAACATCGAGAATAGGGGACCATATCTTGGATTCATGAGGAGTTTATCTAGCTTGCCTATTGAGACCACCTTGCCCTTCTTAACAAATGAGTTAACGAGGGATCTTACAGCCTTCCAACGGACTGAAATAACGTAGTTAGTTAAGTCGGGGACCTCTTGGAGTGCCTGGTTAACTATCGACCTGACGCTCTCATTGGCCAATTCCCTAGTAACCGGGTTGTCGCTAAGGATCTCAATGGCAACCCCTCTGGAAACGTTAAGGGATTTCACTATGTTGTCTACGTACCCCTCAAGTTTGCCGTAGTCAACTGCCCTGGTTACTGAAGGCTTTGACTCACTAACTTTGGCCAGCAGATCCCTGAGCTCTGCCAAGCCCTTTCCTCGCGTCGCGACGGCTGGGATTATCGGTATGCCAAGCGCCTTTCTAAGGCCCTCAAGGTCATACTCTAGCCCCCTTCTCTCCGCCAGATCCATCATGTTCAGGACGAGTATCGTTGGCTTGCCAAGCTCCATAACCTGTAACAGCAAATAAAATGTCAGCTCAGGGCTTACGGCTGACCCTACGACAATTATACCGTCGTAATCTCCCAATAGCACCTCCTTCGCAGCGACGTACTCGTCAGGCATTCCTGCCCTGAGGCTGTAGGCCCCAGGTAGATCGACCATCCTCACCTTGACCCCCTTCAGGTTAAACACGACCTCGTCGACAGAAACTGTCGTCCCTGGGTAGTTGGCCGTCTTCAGGAAGGCCCCGCTCAGCCAGCTGACTAACGTCGACTTGCCGCTATTAGGTATTCCGGTCACGGCGATCTTAACGACGCTGATCCGCTCAGTGCGCAAGAGCGGACCCAAGTGCTGTCTTTAGCGAAACCTTTAAACCCTTTTTCATAATTATTTAGTTTAACCTTAAAAACATCAATGGCTCACAAGATTGACGGCGAAGGAGGTGGAACTGGGCCTAAAGGGGGCCAAGGTTAAGGTGGTCTCATTAGCACTTATAATATCAGCAGCAGTAACCGTAGCCATCTTATCATTGCCGGAGTTCATCGAGCCGTTGGCGAGGTCTATCATAAGCTCAATGGGCCCATATTGGCTGCTCGCCGTGTTCGTCGTCGGCGTAGTCCATGGCCTGAAGCCCGACGAGCACACTTGGCCGATCACGGTGTCCTATGGGCTTATGCAGAGGGACGTCAGAGGCGTCGTCGCTGCGGTCTCGGTCTTCGCGGGTGCCCTTACCCTGATATGGACGCTGATGAGCGCCCTCGTCGGCCAGGTAATAGGACTCCTTCAGACGCCTCTTCACGGCCCTGTCGTTGACATAGCTGTTGGGATAACCATGGTAGGCGTGGCGGCGTACTTGGTGTTCAGTGAGCACGAAAACTCCGGCGAGGTAAAGACCGCGGACTACAAGATGATCTGGATACACGGGTTAGCGGCGGCCTTTGGGGGTGACTTCTTTATAGTATTGGTCATGGCGACCATCCTAGTTCCTGTGATCTCCTCTGGCACGTCATTTCTTGTTGGCCTCATGTTCAGCCTTGGGTCCTGGGCAGCTCAGCTGGCCGTTGTCGTATTGATCTACAAGGGCGTCTTCAAGGGCTTGAAGGACTGGCAGCTGGTCTCTGGCGCTGCCAGGTTTGCCCTTGGCATTCTCGGCCTCTTCATGATAGGGCTAGGGATATACTCGCTGCTATATCCGAGGAGCTAAGGGTGCTTTACATGGCGGGGTATTTTATTGAGGCAAAGAGGCCTTACAACTTTGAGCTGACCAGCGATCGCTCCACTCGAAGTAGTTGGTCTTCCTAACGACATTATCGATTGTATGAGGAAGTTCGAAGGTCATAAACCTCTTATCCCGTGGTCCCCTGCGTCTAGCAGGGCCGATGAGGAATAACGTTCCCACGGAGCCCGACCACGGAGACGTGAAGAGGCTCTGCGGCCTGAGGCCTCAACCATAATATATCTGGGGCTGTAGCGAGTCCTGGGAGGCGTCCGTGAAGGAGAGCGAGTTCAGGGAGCTTGAGCTGAAGGTCAGGCTCAACTCGGACTCCGCTGGCATCAGCAGGATCGACTTCGAGGACGGCCTCGTGATCTACTCGGCAATGTTTACCTACGCCATTGGGAGGTCAGGGCTAAAGGTCTATGACCTGGGGTCAGCCATGGGCTACTCGACCCTCTGGTTAGCCAAGGCTCTTGACGAGGCCTGCCAGGGCCCCTGCGAGCTGACGACGGTTGAGATAAGGCCTGAGAGGGTTGAGGCCGCGAGGTCGCTCTTCAGGGACGTAACCTTTGACAAGGTCAGCGTGAACTTCGTCCAGGGGGATGCGCTAAAGGTCCTTGAGGCCACGAGTGACGACAGCGTGAGCGCCGCCTTCGTCGACGTCGAGGTCTCCCTCTATCCTCACGTGGTCGAGCTGCTTACTAAGAAGCTCTCGCCCGGCGGCCTCGTCATGTTTCACAACGCCATCAGGCCCCCGCCGCCCGCTGAGACTTTCCAGCTTCTCCTCAAGGCCGGGTGGCGGTACGCCATAGTCCCCACGCTGGAGGGCATACTGATCACCAGGAAGACCAGGGGCCTGACTGACAAGATTTGTTGAGCTTGAACCTGCCGTCAGCGGAGCCCAGTTATGATCTGCCGTTCAGGCTGACCACCTCGCCTATTACCTTGAAGCCCCCGCTCGACGCTGGCGAGGGACAACTGTAACTCGTCATAGCAAAGGCGTCCCTGCGCAAGCGAATCCGCTAACCTATGTCAGCCTTTGTTGCCTCAGGGCCTCTATGCTATGCCCGATAAGCATGTGCGCATCATCTAGGCAAGGCCTTCAGGCTATTCATATTGCTTGTCTTGATGGATTTTCTTTTAATTAGTCATGTTAAACTTCAAGTAGCTTCCAGTACCAATACTAAAAATGATCCGAGGCGGAGCCAGCATGGGAGGGTTGCTGCCCTCTGTTGGCGCCCGTTCATTTAGCCGTTCGAGGGTAGAGGCCTCCTCTAGGACACCCCTGAGAAAGGGCTGGGCAGATCCCTCAGCGCTCGCTGCCGCTCGGCTAGACAGCTACTTTAGGATAACGGAAAGGGGGTCGAGTATCAGGAGGGAGTTACTAGCGGGCTTAACCACTTTTCTCGCCATGGCATACATACTGTTCGTCAACCCAAGCATCCTCACAGGGGGTTTCGAGCTTGCCCTGGCCAGCTCGCTGCACATGCCTGTCGAGCAGCTAGTCACTTCGTCGACCTACGGCCCTCTCATCGAGGAAGTGAGGCTAGGCTTCACCATAGCTACGGCGCTCGCGGCTGGGTTCGCGACCCTCATAATGACGCTCTACGCCCGTCTGCCCTTTGCCCTGGCCCCAGGAATGGGCGAAAACGCCTTCATAGGCTACACAGTAATACCGGCCTTTACGGCAGCCCTGCTCTCTAAGCAGCTGTCGCCTGCCTGGGGGGCCCCTCTCTTAGCTGTCTACCTCGCATTGGTCTCCGTCTTCTTCAACGGAGTTCTGTTCCTCATATTTTCAATAGGAGGTATAAGGGAGTTCATAATTAACTCGGTGCCGGAGTCCATCAGGGTTGGCACATCCATTGGCATAGGTCTCTTCATCTCACTGATAGGCATGGTCAACATAGGCCTCGTTACGGCCGGAAAAGGAACTCCCATAACCATTAACTGGTCTGCCTTCTCTAACCTGGGCCTCTATCTGGGCCTCCTGAGCGCGCTGTTGGCGGCCGCGCTGCTGTCAAGGAAGGTCCCCGGCGCCTTCCTGATAGCAATTATAGCGGCGACGTTAGTGGGGGCCGCCCTCGGGTTAGTGAGGGCACCGCCATACTGGACTTTGAGGCCGTTGCTGACCACCTCCATAATTAATGAGTTGCCCCGCTCGTTTTACCTCTACTTCACCCTCTTCAGTATAGGATTCCCTATAGCCTTCTCATTGTTCCTCGTTGACTTCTTCGACGGCCTCGGGACAATAACGGGCTTAGCGATGAGGGCAGGCCTCGTCAAGGAGGGAAGGGTACTTAACATCAACAGGGCTCTGATCACGGACTCCCTGGCCTCGATTATAGCACCTTTCTTCGGCACCTCCACGACGGTCATATATGTCGAAAGCGCCGCCGGAATAGAGCAGGGTGGCCGCACAGGCCTAACCGCCCTGGTCGTATCGACGCTTTTCCTGATCTCAGCCGCAATGGCACCCTTATTCACTACAGTCCCTGCCTTTGCGACCGGTGGTGTCCTGATTCTAGTAGGCCTCCTGTTCCTCAGCCTAGCGGGCAGGCTTGCAGTCATCGACGACTACACGGAGACCATCCCTGCATTCCTCACGATGATCGGCATACCGTTTACGTTCAGCATAACAGCAGGGATAGGCCTTGGCTTCATCTTCTACCTCCTGGTCAAGCTCACAGCAGGTAAAGTCAGAGATTTAAGGCCAGGTATCATAGTGATAGCCATACTATTCGCGTTGTTCTTCACTTTAGCTGCACTAGGTTACTAAGGATTTTTGTTTTAGGTCGTTATGTGGAATACAAGGCTTCCACCTAACGAAGATAGGGGCATGATAAGGTTTTTCAACTAATGCCCCTTGTCGTGATTTCCTTCACAGGTTCGATTAATCGTAGTTAGGGCACAGCCATCTCAAGAGGTCATAGAATTACGGCCATAGCGGCCTCTGGCGGCCCACGGCGCGGTCATCATATCATAAGGCCGAGCAGCGCGTAGGCCCCTGCCCCAGCCATTACCAGCGAGAGCGCGACGAGGAGGACGCCATAGCCCCTCCCGCTTAGCGCCTTCCTGCCACCCTCGCCCATGGACGCCACGAAGGCGAGCCAGGCGTAGTCCATCCACACGTGGCTGGGGTACATTATAGAGTACCCAAGGACAAGGCCCATGGCGGAGGCGGCCTCTATCAGGAGAAGGCCAACGGTGAGCCACCAGAGGAGGAAGAAGGGGTTAAGCGCCGTGAGCAGGAAGCCGGCCATGAGGGGGCCGCCACGTGGGTCATCGGCGACCCTCACCTCTGCGGCAGCCCCCCGCAGGGCCCTAACGCCGTCCCTAAGGGTAGTCGCGGTGAAGTAAGCTATGAAGGCGCCCATGGCCAGGCCAAGACCTAGCCTAACCGGCTCAAGGGAGAGGGCCCACCTGAGCTGATACGCCGCCAGGCCTATCATGAC
>JBMFIT010000019.1:0-21746 GCA_049974445.1 Acidilobus sp. | reverse complement strand
GTCGGCTTAACCCTTTTGGGCAGGAAGATCCTGTGCCAGGCGAACATAACGCTGTACAACCCAGGGCCTTTACCTCTTACGGACTTCACGTTGAACGTTACGGTAAACATGAGCAACAAGCTAATTCAGAAGTGCTCAGAGACGTCATACATAAACTACACGGGGGCCTCAGTCCCGCTTTCTAACATGATATTCGCCTACTACGGTCCTAAGGGCCTAACGCCCATGTACACCTGGATAGAGGCCTATAACTCAACGGTCGCAGACGTATGGGTCAGAGTTCCCCCAGCCCTTGTTATCTTGAATCGCTCCTATCAGGTGATATATCTCATATTCGTCAACACGTCCCTATTAGGCGCAGGGTACCTTGGAGTGAACACCTATTACACCAACTATCCATTATATGACAACATAGGCAACGTAATGGCCAGGGGGGTGTTGGTTCAGGTGTACAAGGACTATTCGAGGCCACCATCCATATTCGTCAACTCCATATCGTTCCAGAGCCTCCTTAGGACCCTCTATAGGACTCAAAGATCCTGTAGCTACGTGTATCCACTTGGGCTCTATGGCTGGCTTTACCTCCTTCCCATGAATTACGTAAGTGAGACATTTACAACAAGCTACTTAGCGTGCTCTGGAGGGTCCATCCAGAGCCTACCAAGTCCAGCCTCCGGGTACTTTGTATCTCAGCTTCAGGCGCCCATAAGCTCGGACTTTATGAACGGAGGCCTCGTGTTGTGGGGGTCTACCTGGGTTTACGGCGCTGATGTTCTCTTTAACTTGTCGTCAGTCCCAACCGGTCAGACCGAGTGGCCAGGCAACGTAAGCTCTATCTATGGGAATTTCTTAATGAAGAGCATTGGGTGGATAGCTATACAGGAGACCATTAAGTCGTCTGCAAACTACCTCTTTCTGTCAAGCGATGACTATGCGGCAATCACGTTGGCCCCTACTGTCAATACGTGGATAACAACAGATTACGTTAACTGGATTCTAGGGATCTCGTCAACAAAGCTTCACGTATCATACGCTAACCTGAGCACGTGGGCTTCCGCTATATACAAGAACTCGTCAGGGGGTTACTCGATAGTTGACTACACCGGCCCGGACAGCTCAGGCCTCGCAGCGCTCACGAGTTACATATCGCTCTCATCACTGAACTTCACAGATCCGCTAGGAGACTACAGGGCAGTGATCACCTATGCGCAGGTAAACCCTGACGGGGGGTCAGGGTTCTACCCATACGATAACGATACCTATCTGGCAGTGTTCATATATCACAGCTCCGGCAAGGGGTCTCCGAAGCCTAGCACGGTGGCCTTTCCGACGCCAGCCATTTACTGGTACTCCCCCATCTACCCCCAGGGCGGTATTATGCCCCTTCTCTACTGCAGCGTCCCTAACCTACTGGTGTTGAAAGGGCAGCCCCTAGTCCCAACGCCCCCTGCGCCTACACCATCTGCTCCAGGCTACGGCTGGATAGTTGCCTGAGGGATCCCGCATATTGCCATGGCCGTGCTCCTCAGGTAGCTCAGGGTGGCCCTGAGCTCAAGGTATACCGGGTCCTCAGGGGAGGAGCCTATTATCACCCTGTTGACCATGTCGAACAGCTCGCAGGCGTCAACTGAAGCAGCGACCTTATTGCCCCTGTTGGCCTCCTCGTAGACATCCCTCGCCTTGCTGGCGAGCCTTAAAAGTGAGGCCTTCCAGGCCTTGTACAGGGTCACGCTCGCTATCGCGGCCGGCGTATTAACGTTCAAGATCCTCTTCTCGCTCCTGTCAAGGCCCTCAACGTACTTGAGCAATATGTCAATAAGGGCGCCGAGCTCCTCGTAGGTCAAGGCTGGCCCTCCTTGGCATTAACTTAACGGGGCATAGGTTAAAGGGGGCTAGCCCTAAGGTATCAGGACAGCCAGGACGGCCTTGGTCGTGTGGAGCCTGTTCTCAGCTTCATCCCAAACAACCGACCACGGTCCGTCGATAACGTCGTCCGTAACCTCTTCACCGCGATGCGCTGGGAGGCAGTGCATGAATAGCGCCTTGCTAGAGGCCCTCTCCATGAGCTTTGAGTTCACCTGGTAGGGCATCAGCAGCTGCCTCTTCTGCTCCGCTATGCTCTCCTGACCCATGCTCACCCAGACGTCAGTGTAAACCACGTCAGCCCCGTCAGCAGCCTCGGCTGGGTCCTCAACGAACCTTATCTCTGAACCGCTGGCCTCAGCGTCCTTCAGCGCAACCTCAAGTATATGACGGTCAGGCCGCAACGACTTAGGCGAGGCTACGTAGATGCTGACGCCAAGCTTGGCCCCAGCAACCATGAGGCTATGAAGCATGTTGTCGCTGCCATCTCCGATGAAGGCCAGCTTTACCCCCTTAAGCCTGCCAAGCTTCTCGTAAACCGTGAGGTAATCGGCCAGCGCCTGGAGCGGATGCGATAGGTCGCTGAGGCCATTGATCACGGGCACACTGGCATAGCGAGCAAGCTCCTCAAGGTCAGCGTGTCTGTAAACCCTGGCTACTATTCCGTCGACGAACCTCGAGAGGGTCCTCGCAGTGTCTGCGATGGTCTCCCCCCTGCCCAGCTGTAGCTCTGATGCGCTGAGGACTACTGGCTGGGCCCCGAGCTGGTACGTAGCGGCCTGGAGGCTTACTCTGGTCCTCGTCGAGGGCTTCTCAAAGATCATGGCTATGGACCTCCCCTTGAGGACGTCGATTACCCTCTCGCCGGAGTAGAACCTCTGCTTGAACTGCGCTGAGAGGTTCAGCAGAAACGTGATCTGTTCAGAAGTGAAGTCAGTGAGGCAGAGGAGGTCCCTTCCCCTTAAATTATAGAGGGAACGCATTAAATCACCACGGTCAAGAAGAGCTGTTTCCTTTAAAAGGCCTTGCACTTTGGACATTCAAGAGCGCAATGCCCCTTAGAAGGCCTGCGAGCAGTGAGGACCTTAAGGTGCTGGAGGCGCTCTTGAGCTATCAGTTCGGTGACGAAGCTGCTAAGGCCCTGACCTCGATCCCCCTTGAGGTTGAGATAAGGAGGGGTAAGATTAGGTACGTGTACGAGTCTGGGACAGGTAAAAGATTGCTGACCCTAAGGCCTAGTGACTTCATGTTCACGATAAGCCTAAGGGCTGGTGAGATCATAAGGCAGGTCACGCCGAGACCCAGGATGAGGGTGATAGTCAAGGAATTCAGGGAAGGCGAGGTGAGAGGTATTGATGTTATTTCCGCCGACCCACAGATAAGGCCAGGGGACGAGGTACTGGTCGTAGATCGAAACGACGAGCTTTTAGCCGTGGGGAAGGCTAGGGCCCCAGGGCCCGTCATGGGTGCCCTTGGCGAGCAAGAGGTGGTAAGGGTGAGGGAGGTAAGGAGGGTTGGCGAGAGCTGAAGTTATGCTCAGGAAGCAGAGAGAGGGCCTAAGGGGCACAGTTCTCGTCACTGGGTTTCCTGGCTTCGGCAAGATAGGCTACGTTGTGCCCAGATATCTTGCCTCGGCCCTGAAGCTCTCAAAGGCTGGCTATATACTAACTTCCAGAACGCCGTCAATAGTGGTCATGGAAGACGATGGGGTTGGCTTCCCCTTCGAGATCTACCACGGTAATGGCCTCACAGTCATCGTGAACAGAGCGGTACCTGACCCGAGGGACCAGACCGCATACTGTGATGAGCTTGCAAGGCTTGCCTCCGAGGTTGGGGTCAGCTACGCTATACTGGTTGGAGGCCTCAGCAGGGAATACGAACCCTCGGACGAGAAGTTCGGCTACAGGTGGCTTCACAACACCCACTACAGGGGTCCCTCGCTTAAGGCGCCCCTAATGGAGGAGGGGCTTGGTGTCGTTGGTCCTCTGGCGCTACTGCACATATACATGGAGCACCACGGCGTCCCATCTGTTATGGTCTTGCCGTATTCGACAGTGACCGGCGTTGATTACGACTCAGCGCTAGTAGGGGCCAGGGTAATACTTCAGGAGCTGCTAAGTATGTCGGCGCCCCTCGTCGAACTGGAGCAGCTGGCCGCTAGGCAGAGAGAGGAGCTTGAGAAGGTGGTTGAGATGCTCTCACAGGAAGAGCATGAAAAGGAGAGGCGTGGAGGCACGATATTCATGTGAGGTCCTCCGTGGCGCGGTGAACAGCCCAAACGACGTTTACCCCTATCCTCTGAAGGTCCCTTCCAACCTCGACGCTCCAGGTCCTCGTCGTAGTTGCCTCGGCCCTAACCTCATAACCTTGTGACTTCAGCCTAACCACAAATGCCCTGACCATGTTTATAAGGTCCCTTATAACGTCTTGATCAACTACACTGGGGTAACTGTGCTGAGCCGTCGGGTAGACGCCACAAGCCCTCTGGGGTATAAGCCCAAGGTAAGGCAAGTAGTACACCATATCATAGTCACGTTCTCTCGAAGCCGTGGATTTGATCTCGCACTTCCCTGACGAGGACAGGAGCGGTCTGAGCAAAACACCCTTGGACGATGGAACGTACCTTGCTACAGTCCATGAACGGTACCTCATAACCCTTGGGTTCCACACACTCTCAATTGAAGCGAACTTGAGGCCCCTCAGGCTTCCCTTTGACCTTGGGGTGAACTCCTCAAGTAACCTGTAGTACTTAGAGGCTTTCCTTAAGGCCTCCCGAGCCTCAGGCCTATACCTCGAAACCTCTACGAGGAGCTCCCAAAGCCTTCCCTCCCTTATCGCTTGTTTCGTCCTGTCCAGAGATCGCTTTATTACATATAGGTTGTGAAGGGCCAGGAGCTTCCTTCTTTCGCTTGGCGGCATCCCTAGCAGGTCCTTAGGCGTGTACTTTCTGCAGATAGGGCATGAGCAGGGGAAGTACTCAAGCTCCTGAAGCCTGAGACTCCCGTAGTCAGTCATGTACCTATCGTCTCTGGCGTAGAGGATGTATGAGGCTGAGTCAAAGGCATCGATGCCGAGGGCTACTGCGAAGGGGAATATAAGCGGGTGACCCGCGCCGAATAAATGAACGGGCTTCTCAGGAGGCAGCCTGAGCTTGGCGGTGCCCACCATGTCAAGGACGACGTCATACTTGTACTTCTCCATGAAGACTGTAGGGCTGCCGACTGCGTACATGGGGTAGGGCATTTTTGATGCCTCGTCGGCGCTCCTGGCTACCAGGTCAAGGTACTTGCCGCCCTGTATTGGGAGGACCCAGATTGTCTTAGAGCTCTCCAGGTCGACTAGCTTGAGCGCTTCCCTCGCGTTTTCAAGGGTCCTGTTGACGCTTTCCTCAGCCTCCTTCCTGCTAACATCCCCAGTTGGGTGATCAAGTATGATAGCGATGTCACTTCCGACACTCATCTCATACCTGACAACTGATCCCTGATCTATGTCTATCTTCCCATACTCGAGGAGCTGATATGCCCCTGAGTCGGTCATTATGACTCCATCAAAGCCGAGGGCCTTATGGATACCATCCTGGGAAGCCTTATCCCCAAACCTCTTGTAAAGCAGATAGGCGTTGGTTATTATCTGGTGAAATCCAACCTCCTTGACCTCCTCAATCGTCAGCTCTTGCCTGATAGGGTCTATCACTGGGAAGAAGGCCGGTGTCTCAACAGAGCCGCTCTTTGTCGAGAGTGCTCCTATTCTACCCGCGAGCTCATAATCCCTCACCTTAAAGATCGTCATTAGCTTACTGCTACCCCCTTAGTCCTCAGGTACTCCCTATAGAGGGTGTTCACCTTCTGCGCCAGAGGGCCAACCCCCTCCACGCCATTTTTTGAGACCTTGATGTTCCTGCTGACCTCAACCACATTAGCGTCCTCGTATACTTTTATCTGCGACTTATCTACATTACCGAACCTGTAGAGGAACTCGGCGAACTCCTTTGCATTGAAGACCTCGGACTCTGCCACCCTAATCTCGGAGAGGTTGCCCCCCATGACAATGATCACAGGCCAGCTCGAGCCCTGCTGGTCCTTTGCCTCCTCAAGGGCCACCGAGAGCGTAGAGGGGTCGAATCCGACGAGCTTACCTGTATACTGTTTGCCCTCTCTCGTCACGACGGTCACTACTCTGTCCACTAGGGTATTAAGCCTAGCGGTGAATCTCCTTGCGGGCTCTGTCGCAACGGCCACGGCGCTCACCTACTGACTGGGTCAAGGACAAAGTAATTTTAAGTTGATGTTGCCTTAGCGCTGAGGTGAAGGGGGCTTGGCACCTCTCTTTAGCGTCAAGTACAGGGTATGGTGGAGCGAGACCGATGCGGCCTTGATGATGCACTTCTCGAACTTTTTCAGGGTCTGCGAGAGAACCGAGGAGGAGTTTCTCGTCAGCCTCGGCGTCTCTCAAAGCGGGGTGCCGGGCTCTAGACTGCTGATGCCGCGGGTCAGGGCTGAGTGCGACTACGATAGCCCGCTGAGGCCTGGGGACACATACAGAGTTGACATAATTGATGTGGTACTTGGCCGCACCAGCATCCAGTATGTATACGAGATATACAACGAGACGAGCAATAGGCTTTCGGCAAAGTGCAAGATAGTTACGGTGGCCTATGATGAGCTGACCGGAAGTTCAAGAGAGATACCTGGGGAGTTAAGGTCTAAGCTCCTAGGAGCGGGGGCTAGGCTAAGGGAGGACGTTGCTTATAGACAGGTTTAGGATTGTCAGCCTGGTACCACGACGGTGCCAGCCCTGCCAGCTATCACGTCAGGTGCTCTGTCAAGGTTCCCTATGACGGCAGTTCTGCCAGTGGTCTCGACGAACCTGATGGCCGCTAGGACCTTGGGTCCCATGGAGCCTGCGGGGAACTGCCCCTCCTGGTACAACCTCCGAAGCTCGCTGACGGTAACCTCCCTCAACCACCTCATGTCAGGCTTGTCGTAGTTAACCGCGACACCCTCAACGTCTGTGAGCGTCACGAATAGGTCCGCCTTGAGGTCGATTGCTAGGAGAGAGCTCGTAAGGTCCTTGTCAACTACGCCTTCAACGGGAACGAGGCGGCTTCCATCACTTATGAGCGGTATGCCGCCTCCTCCGCCAGCAACGACAATGTATCTCTCCCTCAGAAGGCTATCAATGATGGGGGCTTCTAGAACCTCAAGCGGCTCAGGACTAGCTACGACCCTCCTGTACCCTCCCCTCGGGTCCTCCCTGAAGGTCCAGCCGTACTTCCTGGACAGCGTCTCAGCCTCCCCCCTGCCTAGAAACCTCCCTATGAACTTAGTTGGGTTTGCGAGGGAAGGGTCGTTGGCCTGAACTAGAACCCGGGTCAGCAGCGCTACGACACGGCGCTTACCGAGAAGGGCCTCCTCGAGGGCTGTCTGAATCATATAGCCGAGCCACCCCTGGGTCATCGCGTCAGCCGCGTCAATATCCTGTGGGGGGTACGAGCTCGAGGCGCACGTCATAGCCTCAAGGAGGTAGCCAACCTGAGGGCCGTTACCGTGAGTTATAACAGCCTCCTTGTCCGCTATGGGGCCTGCCAACATAGAGGCGGCGGTCCTTATGTTCTTCCAGATCTCCTTAGACGTTCCACTCTCGCCCTTGCGAAGTACGGCGTTGCCGCCCAGGGCCACTACTACCCTCAAGCGGCGGCACCAAAGCTAAGAGGATCTGCTTGGCGCGTTATATTCCCTTTCGAACTCGTTAATTTCCCACGGAAATACTATCCACTTGTTAACTTGCTCAGCGTAGTAGTCAGGCACGTACTTAGTCCAGGGCTTTATGTAGAGTGTTGCTGTCCTAACCTCGGATGGCATGTAAAGGGAAAGGGCCTGCACTGAGAACTGGAGCGTGAGGCCAGAGTCGCTCACGTCATCAGCTAGCAGGACCTTTCTGTCCTTTATTGAAAGGGTAAGGGGCTGCCTTAGGTAAGGCCTTTCCCCTTTCTGACCTGCGGAAATGTAGAGTTTGACTTCAATTACGCCTATGTCCTCAACGCCAAGGTTGTCAGCAAGAAGCCTCCCCGGTATTACACCGCCCCTCATGACGCTTACGATCACGTCAGGGTGAAAAGATGAGGCCCTAACCTTCTCAGCGACCTTCTTGACAGCGTCTTCCACACGGTCCCATGATATCAACTCAAACTCAACTCCTCCGTGGTTCACTGGCAAGAGGTCGATAGCGACAGCTTGCTGAGTCTTGGGGAGAAGCCTGCAGTCAACGCCATCGACGAATACCAGGAAGCCAGGCCTGGGCCTGCCCATCTCATCTATTGCGACAGAAAGCTGAGGGTAGACCCTCACTAAGGCCTTTAGGGCTTCAGACCAGCTTTCAGCCTCAACATAAACCTCTTGTCTTCCCTCGATCCTTTCTCTGAGGGCTCCCAGCAGCCTAACCCTGACCTGGGGCAAGTTAGACCCTCACTGAGCGGCCTGACCCTCCTCGGCCGCCCCGCGCTGTCTCTCCTTCTGCAGCCTTACTAAGCTAGTAACGTAGCCAGCGACCTGGTTCCTGAGCCTCTTGGAGCCCCACGTGGTCAGCTTACTGACGACCTCCTTGTTGTGCTCAAAGCTCTCGCTGAAAAGGTCAGGGTACCTGACCACCAGCTCTCTCGCAGTTCTCTTAACCAGGGTTGTCCGCACCTTGCCCAAGCACTACACCAACATAGTTCCTTAGGTTAGGAGTAAAAAGCGTTAAGAAGAGGAACAGGGCTTACAGTAAGGCTTTTATAGAGGCAGTCAGACATAGCGCCAAAGGAAGCGAAGGGAAGGTGGTTAACTATGTCAGCCCCAATTGAGTCGATGGGGGTCCCCGTAATAATACTCAAGGAGGGGACACAGAGGACTACTGGCAGGGAGGCCCTTAGGAATAACATGATGGCCGCAATGGCCGTGGCTGAGATCCTCAAGACAACCTATGGCCCCAAGGGCATGGACAAGATGCTCGTCGATAGCCTCGGCGACGTGACTATAACCAATGACGGCGCCACGATCCTTGACAAGATGGACATACAACACCCTGCTGGCAAGATGCTCGTCCAGGCCGCCAAGGGACAGGACGAGGAGGCCGGGGATGGCACTAAGACGTCGGTCATATTTGCAGGCGAGCTCCTTAGGCAGGCTGAGGACCTACTGGATAGGAACATACATCCAACCCTCATCATACAGGGGTACAAGATGGCCCTTGATAAGGCTGTCGAGTTCCTAGATAGGATATCGGAGCCAGTAAGCTTCGACGACACCGACAAGCTGATTAAGGTCGCAATGACCAGTCTTAACAGCAAAGCAGTCCGCGAGGCCCGCGAGTACTTCGCTAAGCTCGTAGTCGACGCCGTTAGAGCCATCGCTGAGAAGAGGGGAGACAAGTGGTATGTAGACATAAATAACGTCCAGATAGTTAAGAAGCACGGCGGGAGCCTGCTTGACACGACGCTCGTTAACGGCATAGTTATAGACAAGGAGGTAGTGCACCCTGATATGCCAAAGAGAATAACTAACGCTAAGATAGCCGTGTTGGACGCCCCGCTTGAGATACAGAAGCCAGAGATCGACATGGAGATAAGCATCTCATCTCCTGATGCCATAAAGAGGCTTCTTGACAAGCAGGAGAAGATCCTGCAGGAGAAGGTGGAGAAGATAGCCGCCACCGGCGCGAACGTAGTCATAACCCAGAAGGGAATTGACGACGTGGCCCAGCACTTCCTCGCTAAGAAGGGGATACTCGCCGTCAGGAGGGTGAAGAGGAGCGACGTAGAGAAGCTGGCCAGGGCCACCGGCGCGAAGATAGTGACTAACATAGATGACCTGAAGCCCGAGGACCTTGGCTACGCCGAGCTTGTCGAGGAGAGGAAGGTAGGAGAGGACAAGATGGTGTTCGTTGAGGGCGCCAAGAACCCCAGGAGCGTTACGATACTCATAAGGGCTGGGTTTGAGAGGATGGTCGATGAGGCCGAGAGGTCAATACATGATGCGCTCAGCGCCGTCGCCGACGCCGTTATGGACGGCAAGATTACATCTGGAGGAGGTGCGAGCGAGATCGAGATAGCCAAGTATCTCAGGGACTGGTCCAAGACCGTGCCAGGAAAGATACAGCTTGCCGTTGAGGCCTTCGCCAGGGCACTCGAAGCACTCCCACAGACCCTAGCTACTAACGCAGGCCTTGACCCGATTGACATCTTAATGAAGATCAGGAGCGCTCACTCAGACCCCTCAAAGAAGTGGTACGGAATTGACCTCAACACCAGTAACGTAATTGATATGTGGGCCGCCGGCGTGCTGGAGCCGCTGAGGGTCAAGATCAACGCGATCAAGTCGGGCACGGAGGCCGCTACCCTGATACTGAGGATAGACGATATGGTCACTGCCAAGAGGACCGAGACAGGGGCCAAGAAGCCTGAGGAGAAGAAGGAGGAAGAAGAGAGCTCCACCAGTCCGTCAACTAGCACGTCGTCCTCTGATTGATCTCCCTTTTTAAGTGGCCTCCTCCTGACTCAGCTGAGAAAAAGGTGGGGGCTTGCTCCAAGCACCTCACATAATAGACTTGCCTAAGAGAGTCGTGGTCGGTGATGGGGTTCTAAGCCAGCTTGGCAAGCATCTCCAGGAGCTGTTCCCTAGGGGGGCCCTAGTCTACATAATAGCCGGCCAGAACGTACTGCAGATTTACTATAAGCATGTCAGGGAGGTCTTGGAGGAAGCTGGCTTCAGCACAGCCTACTTGCTAGCTGGCCCAGCGACTGTCGGAGAGGCCGGTCGAGTAGCAGTTGAGGCGAGGAAGGACAGGGCTGATGTGTTGCTCGGCCTTGGCGGGGGCAGGAGCATAGACCTAGCAAAGTATGTGGCGGCTGAGCTTGGCAAGGACTTCATCAGCGTGCCAACGGCGCCAAGTCATGATGGGATAACAAGCCCATTCGCGACGCTAAAGGGCTTTGAGAGGCCACACTCAAAGATGGCCAAGCCCCCCAAGCTACTACTCCTTGACATCAACGTGTTGGCCTCAGCGCCTAAGAGGCTTGCTGCCGCTGGCTTCGGTGACCTAATAGGTAAGTTCACAGCAGTCCTCGACTGGAGGCTGGCTCATAGGCTAAGGGGCGAGTACTATGGGGCCTACGCGGCAAGCCTAGCTCTGATGAGCGCTAAGCACGTAAGTGGCTATGCTAGGGAGATAAGCCTTGGCAAGAAGGAGGGCCTTAGGGCCCTAGTGGAGGCCCTGGTTAGTAGCGGCGTTGCCATGTGCATAGCAGGCAGCAGCAGGCCGGCCAGCGGATCCGAGCACCTTTTTGCGCACGCCCTTGAGGTTGTTAGCGCTAGCCCACCCCTACACGGGGAGGCCGTAGGCGTTGGGACTATAATGATGTCATACTTGCATGGGCTCAGGTGGTCGCGAATTAGAAGGCTTCTGAGGCTAGCGGGGGCGCCGACCACTGCAAAGGAGCTGGGCGTGAAGGACGATGAGATCATAGAGGCCCTTGCGAGGGCCGTGTCCATAAGGCCGGAGAGATATACGATACTTGGCGAAAAGGGTCTCACCCGGGAGGCCGCTGAGGAGCTCGCCTTAAGGACCGGGGTGATAGGTTAAGGAAAACAGGTTTTACACTACTTTTTAAAAGGGCGGTTCAACCAGGCTAACCGGGAGCGTCTTGAACGTCTTCGAGAACAAGTGGCTTAAGGCATGGCACGGGACTACAACAGTCGGCCTGATTACCAAGGATTTTGTCATTCTGGCAGCCGACAAGAGGGCCACGGCTGGTTTTCTGATAGCCAGCAGGTCTGTTAAGAAGATAGTCAAGTTGACTAACTACGCCGCTATGACCATCTCAGGCCTTGTAGCTGACGCCCAGTCATTGGCAGACATGGTCAGGGAGGAGGCCAGGTACTATGAGATGGAGACTGGCAAGAAACTGAGCATTTTCGGTATGGCAACAATGTTAGCAAATGTACTCTCGTCCAGCAAGTACTTCCCCTATCTAGTGCAGCTTCTGGTGGGAGGTTACGACAAATCGCCGAGGCTTTACGCAATAGATCCCTATGGGGGCGTCACCGAGGAGAAGGTGACGGCCACTGGATCAGGCTCGCCCGTAGCCCTAGGCGTTCTGGAGAGGGGGTACTCAGACGACCTTGACCTTGAGGGGGCCGTCAAGCTGGCCTCTGAGGCCGTGAGGTCAGCGATCCTGAGGGATGCTGCCACAGGGGATGGCATAGACGTGACCGTAGTAGGACGTGATACATATCAAGAAAGGTTTATACCTTTTAGACCCAGCTAGGCCCTAGAAGGGAGCTCTGTACCTCCTGTGGCATTAAACCGGTGATCATAGTTGGAGAGCCAGTCAGCCTCAGGTGAGGAGCGTCGCCTGATATCAGGCATGGAGTTACGCAGGCTCATAGTGACCGAGATCTATAGGAATCTGGGTGACGCTGAGATCACCAAGATAGAGTTCGAAGGCCCTGAGATAGCAATTTACGTCAAGAATCCGAAGTGGATACTTGAGGGAGAGGAGAAGGTAAAAGAGCTAGCTAAGCAGCTCAGGAAAAGGATTGTTGTTAGGAGTGACCCCAAGGCTCGTGCGACGAAAGAGTCCACAATCAAGTACATACTTGAGAACGCGCCCGAGGACGTTTCAATAACGCCTAGTGACATACAGTTCGATGAAGTGCTGGGGGAGGTTAGGGTCCTTACAGATAAGCCTGGCAAGCTAATAGGTAAAGGCAAGGTCTTCAGGAATCAAGTGCTGGCGCAGACGGGCTGGAGGCTAGAGGTTCAGAGGAAGCCGCCTTTGATCAGCAAGACCCTAAACGCCCTGAATGAGCTGTACCTCATGTCATCGGCGGAGAGAAGGAGGGCGCTTAGGGACATAGGCGAGCGGATTTACAGAGACATGATAGTAGGACCTAAGCACATTAGGATCACTGGCCTTGGCGGCTTCGGCGAGGTTGGCAGGTCATGCATACTTATCGATACAGCTGAGAGCAAGATGTTGCTTGACGTAGGATTTGCCCAAAGTGGCTATGGCCCTGACTCATATCCCAGGTTCGATGCTCCTGAGCTGAGGCTTGACGAGCTAGATGCAGTTGTGATTTCGCACGCTCACATGGATCACGTTGGTCTTGCGCCCCTTCTATACAAGTACGGCTATAGGGGCCCCATCTACATGACCCCACCCACCAGGGACATCGCCACCCTTCTCCTCAAGGATTTCATAGACCTTTACGCTAAGGAGGGTAAGGAGCCCCCCTTCACGTTGAAGGACCTGACTACCATGTTGAATCACACGATAACAGTAAACTACGATGTTGTCACAGACCTATCCCCTGACGCCAAGCTCACCTTCAGCGACGCCGGCCACATACTGGGCTCAGCGCTAGTCCACATACACATAGGACAGGGGCTATTTAACATCCTTTACACAGGTGACATAAAGTACTACACCCTGGCCAAGGAGGGAGGGGCCCTCCGCCTCCAGCCTCCTGCCAGCACTGAGTACCACAGGGTTGAGGCCCTAATTATGGAAAGCACCTATGGCGGCACTGAGACGCCTACCCGCGAGGAGGCGGAGCAGCAGCTCTTCCAGGTAGTTAACAAGACCTACCAGAAGGGAGGCAAGGTCCTGATACCGGTCATGGCCGTAGGGCGTGCCCAGGACATGATGGTGTTGCTGAGTAAGGCCATGGCAGAGAAGAAGATACCCGAGATGCCGATCTACATAGATGGGCTTATCTACGAGGTCACGGCTATCTACACTGCTTACCCTGAGCTGCTCTCAAGGGACATCAGGGATCAGATAATGAACCAGGGGCTGAATCCCTTCATCAGCCCTCAGATGGTGTTCGTGAATGATCAGAACAAGAGGGATGAGGCCATTTACTCCAAGGACCCGGCAATAATAATATCTACGAGCGGAATGATGGTTGGTGGTCCGATAATCGAGTACTTCAAGAGGCTCGCAGAGGATTCTAAGAATTCCCTAGTCTTCGTTAGCTATCAGGCCGCTGGCACGCTCGGCAGAAGGATAGCCGAGGGTGAAAAGGAGATCCAGCTTGAGGACGAGGGAAAGCTGAGGCCGTTCAAGGTCAACCTTGAGGTCGATAGAGTGGAGGGATTTTCGGGTCACGCTAACAGGGGCGAGCTGCTCGCCTTTCTGAGGAGACTCTCACCGAAGCCCAGGATGGTGATACTAAACCACGGTGAAGCCTCGCAGCTTACCTCTCTCGCTTCTACAATAAAGGATAGGTGGGACAAGTTCGGCTTCGAGTCTCCGCCGGAGGTCATAGTCCCTGAGAACCTTGAAACCATCAAGGTGTACCCTAGAGCTTCAAAACTGCACAACGCACTACTCTACTCCTGAGCGCAGCCTTGCCGCACATACCGCCTGAGCTGTGCGCCAGATGTAAGGGCTACAAGCTTCTCTGCGGCCTGCCGAGCTGTCCAATTCTTGAGAGGTTCAGGGCCCAGGTCGGGGCGCTTCAACTGGTGTCCGGGAAGGATGTGGAGGGCTCTACGCCGCCCAGCGCTTTAGTTGGAGAGGCGGGGTATCCCAGTGTCAATTTGTACTTCATGGTACCTCCCGGCAGGAGGGGTGAGGAGGCAGCCTATTACGATGCCCCATCCGAGTGGGCGAGGAGATCGGAGCCCCTCTCAAGGATTGTCGGTCTGAGGGGAAGCATGGTTTCAGGTTTCCAGAGGTTTGACGTTCATGAACCCTGGAGGCTGTACGAGACAGAGCTTGGCCTCGCTGTAGTCTCAGAGAGGCCTGTTGACTCTGAGGTCGTACTTAAGGCACCTCCAGTGCCAAGGCTGAGGTTTGACGGCATTACGAAGCCCGTAGGGCCGAGGGCCCCAGCAGAGAGGGTGATCGTAGGAGGGACACCTAAGATATCAAGCACCGTTGAGAGGGCCATCTGGGACGACGCGCTGGCTGAGGAGGCTATGTGGGAGCTCTACAGGGCTGGCGTAGACGTCTATAAGCTACAGGACCTCCTTAGCCTTGGGTTCCTTGGGAGGCTCAGAAACAGAAAGATTGTGCCGACCAGGTGGGCAATAACCGCCGTTGATGACAACCTGTCTAGGATACTAAGGGAAAGGGTGAGGGATTATAGCGAGGTCAATGACACAGAGGTCTACATGCACGAGTACCTCAGCAACAGGTTCTTAATAGCAATCATGCCTGGAGAAGGCTCGTTTGAGTGGGTTGAGATATGGCACCCCCTCAGCTTCTGGGCCTCTCAGGCCTCAAGCCCGGTCGTGTGGGTGGTTCGAGAGGACCCCTTGGGGAGGACGTCAGCCATGGATGGCGGTTTCTCGGCCGCCAGGCTTGCAGTTCTGGAGGCCCTGGAGTCCATGAAGAGGAAGGCTAACGTCCTTATAATCAGGGAGATACTTCCAAGCTATTATGCACCCGTCGGGAACTGGCACATAAGGGAGAGCGTCAGGACAGCTATGTCCAAGAGGCCTGAGGCAGTTCAGGATAAGGCCTCCTTGGCAGGCCTAATCAGCGGGTGGGCGAAAGCTGAACCTAAGTACATTCTTAACAATAGTCTTCTGTTAGGTGTGGTTAGGAGGCAGGCAAAGCTTACGGAATTTATCTAGTTAAAACGGGTGAGGTCTTGCCTATATCACTCTATATGTTATTATTTATAAGCCTAGGCTTTCAAGAACCTGCTTGTGAATAGAAATGAACACAGGTAGTGCTGATGAAAATCTGATAAGGACAAAGCTCCAGGAGATACTTGAGAAGATGAGCGAAGAGGAGAAGAGGGTAACCCCCCAGAGGGTTCTGCTGACAAAGTTGATTCTGAGCAAGGTTAAGGATCATGCATCGCTCAAAGATCTCTTCGAGGAGGCCCAGAGCCAGCTACCTAGAGTTGGGATATCAACCGTCTACAATACTATTAAGATGCTTGAGTCAATGGGCATCATCGACACGTTCACGGTAGAGGACAAGCTGCGGATAGACCAGCCAACCCCTCATATAAACATCTACTGCAAGAACTCCGGGAGGATATTTGACGCGGACAGCGAGCTTATGCAGGAGCTTTCTGAAAGGCTGAAGGGAATGGGAATCGCTGTTAGGAAGATCCTAATAGAGGCTAACTGCGAATAAAGCCGTCATCTTATATAGCGGTAAGGGCTACCATTCTTCATAGGATCAAGCTTGTCAGACGAGGTTAAGTGTGAGAGGGAGCTTTCCCCCCTGCAAACGATCTCAACAACGATATTCCAGGTCCTCCCCATGCATGCTAACCCTCTAGGAATGCTGTTTGGCGGTATCATGGAGGACTGGATGGTTCAGGCGTCAAACATGACGGCAACAAGGCTAGCCAGGAGGCCTACCCTACTTGCCAGCCTTGAGAGCCTGTTCTTCGTCTCCCCAGTCCTGGTCGGAGAGAACGCTGTAATTACCTCATGGATCGACTACGTTGGGAGGAGCAGCATAGACGTGAGCCTGTTGGTAGAGGCTGAGAACCCGATTATGAACGAAAGAAGGCTGACCACGCTGTCCCACATGACATATGTGGCGGTAGGCAAGGACCTGAGGCCAACGCCTGTTGGTGTTTGCGTCACACCGAAGACCCCCGAGGAGGAGGGGCTCTACGAGGACGCCATAAAGAGGAGGAAGGCGAGGGAGAGCAGGATCAAGGACAGAAAGACGAAGATCTACGACGTTAGCCCCCCAAGGCCTATCCTTAGCAATTACATGATAATTAGCCACAGGGTCGTGATGCCTGAGGACATAATGCAGATAAACGCTCTCTTTGCGGGCAGGCTTATGAGGCTCCTTGACGAGGCCACAGCCATAGTCGCCACCAGGTATGCCCACGGCCCAGTGGTTACGGCGTCCGTGGATAGCACGGACTTCTACGTCCCAGTTCTACTTGGCGAGACCCTTGTAGTCTATAGCGCGCTGACCTATGTTGGAAAGGCAAGCATGGAGGTCACGGCAAAGGTCGTAAAGAGGGACGAGATAACTGGCGAGGAGAGGCACACGACGACCAGCTACTTCACCCTGGTTCACATAGGCCCTACTGGCAGGAGTGAGCCTGTGCCCCAGCTTCAGGTGACTGAGGAGTGGCAGAGGGCAATGCTAGAGGATGCCGAGAAGAGAAGGATTGCCAGGCTTGATGAGCTTCAGTCGTTCAAGGCAAACGCGGAGAGGGTTAGGGCATTACTGAGCAGGAGGCCTAATGAGGGCTAGGCATCACGAGAAAGCAATGTAATTATATGAGCTCGATAGCTAACGCAGCAGCTCCTCCCAAGCCATGACAAATCGAAGCTATCCCTCTCTTGCCTCCGTGCCTTCTAAGCACGTTTATGAGCTCAAGGGTTATCCTGGCACCACTCATTCCGAGTGGATGGCCGATGGCTATAGCGCCTCCATGCATGTTAAACCTATCGTAAGGCACCCCTAGCTCTGTATGTAGTATGTAACTATTGATGGCGAATGCCTCATTGTTTTCCCAGTAATCCACCACGTCCTTCGCCCATCCAACGTCTTCAAGAAGCCTCTTTATGGCGCCTATTGGAGCTGCTGGGAATCTCCACGTCTCAACCGCATGGTAGGCGAAGCCAACAATCTTCGCCAAGGGCTTAAGTCCAAGCGACTTGACGGCGTCCTCGCTCGCTATCAATAATGAAGCAGCGCCGTCGCTTAGCTGGGAGCTCGAGCCGGCGGTGTGGGGGCCATCTGGTGTGAAGGCGTACGGCAGGGCCTTAAGCTTCTCAATGCTCGTGTCTCTCCTGATGCCTTCGTCGTGGTCAAGTATAACCTTTCCGTTCTTCTCGTAGGGAATAACGAAGTCATTCATGGCTCCTGAGTCCCACGCCTTAGCGGCCCTCATGTGGCTCTCAAATGAAACCCTATCGAGCTCATCCCTTGGCGCCTTGTACTCCTTCGCCGTGAGGTCAGCTTCCTCACCCATAATCTTGTTTAGCATTACATCCCAGAGGCCGTCGTATACCATTGAGTCAATGAGTTTCCACTCCCTCCCAATGAGGTGCCTCACGCCCCACCTGGCTGATGGTGGTATAAGGAAGGGGGCCATGCTCATGGACTCCATGCCGCCTGCAACTATGACGTTATAGCTGCCTGCCGCGATGTAGTTCGCAGCAGTTATGATGGCGGCCGTACCGCTGGCGCAGACCATGTCGACTGTCATGGAGTCTATATGCTCGGGCACGCCGGCCTTTATGGCAGCCTGACGGGCTGTGTCCATCCCTGTGCCTGCCCTTATCACATGGCCATATATCACCATGTCTATCTCGCTCGACTTGAGGTCAACCCTGGAAAGAAGCTCCCTTAAAGTGAAGGCAGCGAGGTCGACGGCCAGAACGTCCTTATATGCTCCCCCGAACTTGCCTACAGGCACCCTGACCCCGTCGACTATGTAGACGTTCCTTGATATCCTTGGCAAGATCTAATCCCACCCACCGCAGGCTTTAAAGGTTTAAAAGCAGGCCTAAGAAGGATGCTATAACTCACGAAGGGATCGCATAGCCTTATTTTTCCCTGCTTGTCATGCTGGGAGGGTTGCCAATGGAGCTTTGGGCAATGACGCTTGGAGGTTACCCTAGGCCCAGAGAGATCAGGCACTCTCTAAGAGACGTTGAGAGGGGGGTAATTGCAGAGCATGAGTCCAACTGGAACCTAATGGCCGCGTGGGCCGCAATAGTTGGAGCACAGGAGGCAATGGGATTTAGGTTTGTCACCGACGGCATGGTTGACTGGCACGATATATTTAGGCCCTTCGTTTTGGCCTGGAGAAACGTGGCCCTTGACGGCCTGTTGAGGTATTTTGACAACAACTTCTTCTATAGGGTTCCCGTCTTCCTGGATAGACCTGACCCCTCAGGGTATGTATGGCCACCTCGTATAAGGTCCATCCTTCCAATAGCCGAGCCATCGCCTGTCAAGGCCGTTATACCGGGCCCCTTGACATTTACAATTATGTCAAAGAACTCATCCGGGCTAAGTAAGGAGGAGCTCGCAGAGGGGATAGCGTCTGTCCTCGCGCTCGAGGTCCAGCAGGCGGAGACATCAGGAGCTGGAGCTATTCAGATAGACGAGCCCATACTTTCAGACCAGGAGATAACTAAGGATGACGCAAGGCTGACGACGGAGCTCATAAACTCTATTATATCCCAGCTGAAGGTCCCCACGATACTTTCCATCTACTTTGACGTACCTAAGGAGGAGGTTTATAGGGAGATCTTAGAGGCCAAGGTAACCTACCTATCCCTAGACGTCGCGGACGCGCCGAAGAGGGCCCTCGACCTAATAGGCCGTCAGGGGTTTGGAGGTCATAGGCCCATCCTTGGCGTAATTGACGCGAGGAGGATAGAGGACGACGACCTAGAGAAGATAGGAGGTTGGCTCTCACAGGCGCTAAAGGGTTATGATGGCGACGCTGGGATCACTACTACAACCTGGTTTGACGTAATTCCCTACACTTATAGCCTAAGAAAGACCTTCCTACTGGGACGCTACCTTGAGGTCCTGAGGGGTGGTAAGGCGTGAGCTATGAGGTTCCAGCTAAGTTCCCAACAACCGTCATAGGGAGCTATCCGAAGGTCGCTGGCGCTTCTGAGATCATAAAGAGGAGGGAAAAGGGCGAGATAGGCGAGGAGGAGTTCCACAGGCTCATTAGGGTTCCGATCTCCGAGGTCGTTAAGGACTATCTTGAGGCAGGGGTTGACATACTTAGCGACGGTGAGCAGTCCAGGGAGGACATGGTGGTCTACTTCGCCCAGAGGGTAAAGGGTTATGGGGAGGGGGAGTGGGTAAGGATATTTGACAACACTTACTTCAGGAAGCCTGTCATAGTTGGAGAGCTCAGCAGGGAAGAGTCACTAGCCATTGAGGACTGGCAGTACACGGTCTCCATAGCCCATGGCAGGCCCGTGAAGTTCATAATAACAGGGCCCTACACTATGATGGAGTGGAGCTTCAACCTGTTCTACAAGGACAGGAGCGAACTCATAATGGCCCTGGCTAAGGTGATCAGAGAGGAGGTGTTAGACGCCGTTAAGGCCGGGGCGAAGTACATACAGATAGATGAGCCGGCCCTCTCAACCAGGCCCTGGCGCGAGGAGGCCGAGCTAGCAGGTGAGGCTCTACGCTATATATTAGCCGGAGTAGAGGCAAAGCGTATCGTCCACATCTGCTATGGTCGCCTTGAGCGCCTTCTCCCTTACATCCTTGATTATCCAGTTGACCAGTTCGCGCTAGAGTTCAAGAACAGCGACTTCAGGCTACTCCCCTACCTCAAGGAGCACGGTTACAACAAGGAGCTTGGATACGGGGTTGTTGATGTTCACTCCCTCCAGGTAGAGGCCGTTGACGAGATAAAGGAAGCCATTGATTACCTTATGAAGATGGATTTCCTTTCACCTGAGAAGATCTATGTGAACCCTGACTGTGGCCTTAAGAGGCTCCCGAGGGAGATCGCGAAGGCAAAGCTCGTCAATATGGTCAAGGCAGTCCGGCTTGCAAGGGAGGAATGGTGAGGCCCGATCTTTATGAGGGGGGATGGATAGGGAAGCTTCCAACGCCTGAGCTTGTCGGCTTAGTTCTCAGTAGGGTCTCTAAGTTCATGTTATTGTCAACGACGCTAGGGCCAGCTGTGGGCGAGGACTCCGCACTGATAGATCTTGGCAGTTGTGTTCTGGCTGCCCACAGTGATCCCATAACTGAGGCTACCTACAGGGTCGGCGCCTTGGCCATCGACGTTGCCTCAAATGATGTAGCAACCAGGGGGGCAAAGCCTTCCTGGGCACTGCTTGACGTGCTAATGCCAGAAGGGTCAAGGCTTTCGTCCCTTGCCGCCATAATTGAGGACGCGTCAGCCGAGGCAAGGAGGCTGGGCATAGAGATAGTGGGCGGCCATACAGAGGCCGCGCCAAGGCTTAATCGACCCATCATAGTAGCCACCGTCCTGGGCTGCGCCTGCAGGACTTGCGCCATTAGGACAGGTGGGGCGAGGAGCGGCGACCTCATCCTTCAAGTGGGGCCGGTAGCCCTTGAAGCGTCAACAGTAATAGCCTCTGACTTCAGGGAGGCAGCCCTATCTAACGGTGTCCCTCGAGAGGATCTAGACAAGGCTCTGTCACTGTTTGACAGGCTGAGTATAGCCGAGTTCGCAATACCGCTCGCGGATGAGAGGCTAGTAACTAGCATGCACGACGTTACTGAGGGAGGGCTTGTTGGTGCGCTTTACGAGCTAGCCTATGCATCAGGGAAGGACGTGGTAATTGATAGGTCAAAAGTCAGAGTGCTTGACCTTGCGGCCAGAGTGCTTGGCCGGCTTGGCCTAGACCCACTTAAAGCTATGGGGAGCGGGGCCTTCATAGCAACGGTTCCCCCAGATCTACGAGGCAGGGCTGAGGAAACGTTAAAGAGTTTAGGGGCCGAGTTCTCATTCATAGGTTATGTAGGGGGGGCCTCTGCTCACCCCAAGGTGACCGTAGTCGGTGGTAAAGAGGAGGTGTATAGTTCTCCCCCTGTTGACGAGGTGTCACTGATTTGGTCCAGGTTGACAAAGCGCCAGAGCCCTACGTAATAATCGTAGCTGGCACGCCTGGTGTAGGTAAAAGCACCTTCGCAAGCGCCTTGGCAGAGTTTCTTGGTTGCAAGGTTGTAGAGCCCTCCAGGATAGCTGTTGAGAGGTCGCTTGGGACGCCTGACCCAGAGCGGGATGGCACGCTAATAATTGACGAGGACAGGCTTCTCGAGGCCGTAAGGGGTGAGGCTAGGGGTAGGTGTACCATTATAGCAACACATTATCCAGGCCTCTTTCTTGATGATGACGAGCTTAACCAGATGACGCCACTTGTCGCTCTTCTCAGGCTTAACC
>JBMFIT010000018.1:0-21901 GCA_049974445.1 Acidilobus sp. | reverse complement strand
TGCTGAAAGGTTAAACCTCAAGGAATATGGTGAACTGATTAACATCATATACCGAGGTCGACCCAATAAGGGCCCTCGAGGCTGTCATGGACGGCTTCGACGTAATGCCGATGCTGGAGGCCGCGCAGGTCGGTGACATATTCATCACCGCGACCGGCGACAAGGACGTGATAACTAAGGAGCACATCCTAAGGATGAAGGACGGCGCCATACTCGCGAACGCGGGCCACTTCAACGTTGAGGTTAGCGTCTCGGACCTGGAGTCCCTTGCCGTCTCCAGGAGGACGGTTAGGCCCAACGCCGTTGAGTACAGGCTCAGGGACGGCAGGAGGCTTTACCTTCTCGCTGAGGGCAGGCTCGTGAACCTGGTCGCCGCAGAGGGGCACCCGAGCGAGGTCATGGACATGAGCTTCGCGAACCAGGCCCTCGCGGTCCTCTACCACGTCCAGGGCAGGGGCCGGCTCGCGCCAAGGGTTTACGACGTACCCAGGGAGCAGGACGAGCTCGTAGCGAGGCTTAAGCTTGAGACCATGGGGATAAGGATTGACGAGCTGACCCAGGAGCAGAGGGATTACCTGAGGAGCTGGAGATGACCCCCGCCTGGGCCGTCGCCCTGGTCGCCTTCGTTGCCTTCTGGGGAGCCCTCTACATCCTCGTCAGGGGCAGGCGCGGTGGTCTAACTGTATACCCCCTCCTGCTGATCTACAGGGTTGACTACGCAAGGGGCCCCCTTACTGGGAGGGGAAGGGCCTGGGCCGCGAGGGCGTATGGTGTCGTCTCCGTGGCGCTGACCGTGCTTGCGCTCGCGCTGTTCTACTACGTCAGCCTTAGGCTGTTCGTGGTAAGGTACGTGGTCCCTACCCCGTCAGCCGCGCAGGAGGGATTCGTCCCCCTGATACCGGGCGTCACCATAGGCCTCAGCGAGCTCCTCTACTTCCTCATAGCGATCGGGGTCGCCATCGTGCTTCACGAGCTGTCGCACGCTGTCGTCGCCAGGGCGGTCGGGGTACCCATAAGGAGCGCCGGCTTCCTCCTCCTCGCCTTCATCCCAGCCGCCTTCGTTGAGCCAGACGAGGAGGCCCTGAGGGCTAGGCCCCTAAGGTCTAAGGCCATGATCTACTCGGCAGGGGTGGCCTCTAACCTTGTGATCGGAGTGGCCTTCATGTACCTCCTCTCAGCCCTTGTGCCTTTCCTGGCCAGCGGCGTTCAGATCGCCCTCGTCGAGCCGGCCTCCCCCGCCGCCCACGCGGGCCTCGTGCAAGGGATGGTCATCCTTGCCGTTAACGGGCATCCTGTAAGGACAATTCAGCAGGGCCTCGAGGAGCTGGTGAGGGCTGGGGCCGAGGCGCCAGGGGCAGTGAACGTGACCCTCACGGTGCTTTACTCAGGTGCCCTGAGGAACGTCACGGTCTTCAAGCCGGCCAACTACACGAGGCTAGGCATTGAGGTCGTTCAGGCGGTCAGGCTGCCGTGGCTTGTCAGCACGGCCTCGGCCATGTACGTTATAAACATTGGCCTCGCCCTCGTGAACGCGGCCCCCCTTGCCATACCATTCCCAGGCTTCGGGATAGAGACTGACGGAGGTCAGCTGGTCAGGGAGGCGCTGTCGAGGCTCGGGGGGCCAGGGAGGAGCGCGGCGGTTGCCGTTGAGCTCATGACCCTCCTGCTGCTCCTCAGCCTCATGACGCTGGCCCCCGTAAGGCTGCCGTAAAAAACGAAAACAATAAGTCGTTTAAAGGTGAGGGGACTACTTCCTTGCCAGGCCTATAACTACGGCGACTATCACCGCGACTATCACAACTGCGACTACAGCGAACAGGTAGGGGGTCGACGTCCTGGTGACGGTCGTCGTGACGGTAGAGGGGGTCGGCGACGAGGCGGTCACCGTCGTGGTAGACGTCGTTGTCGAGGTGACGGTGAAGGTAGTCGACGTGGTCACCGTCGTGGTTGGAGTTGTCGTAGTCGTTGTCGTAGTGGTGGTCGTGATGGGCTGGACTGACAGGGGGTACGACCCGATCAGGATGCCGTAGCTCGAGATCGGCACTAGGTAGGCTCCGAGCTGCTGCTGGGTGACCGGGGCGTACAGGTAGACAGTGACGCTCGAGCCAGGCGACGCCCTTAGCCCGCTCACAGTCACGTAGTTGACAGAGCTGGGCAACTCGACCTCCTCGCTCACGTTAGCGGTTCCGTTGGAGACGACTAGGTAAACGTAGGCGGGCACGTGGAACCCCTGTGTTGTCAGGTTATTGTAGATGCCGACCGTTAACTGTCCGGCCCCGTTGACGTAGGAGGCGAAGGGCGCGATCTTAGTGAACGCCTGCTTCACGTAGCCAACTATTGCCTGGTCGTAGATGACCGGCTGGACCCAGAACCAGTGAGGCCCGCTGTTCGGCGGGCCTGCCGCGTAGAACCAGTCGCTCCCCTCGCTCACGTAGAGGTAGTTCCAGAGGGTGTAGTACATGTAGAGCGGGTTTGGCACGCTGACGCCGCCAATAGTCACGTAGGCCGGCTGTCCAGTCATCGCCTCGAAGGCTGAGATGCTTGCGTTGGGCGCGTGGACGTAGGAAAGTGAGACCTCAGGTGAGACGGGCATGCCGAGCAGGTTCGAGTAGGCGACAAGGTACTCCCTGGCGACGCTAACGTTGTCCCATATGTAGACCTTCGGGAGGGCGCCGTTGTTCCAGTTGTTCAGGTTCGTGGCCCAGCTCTCCTCGGGGAGGTTCGTCAGGACAGCGGCCACCTGGTGCGTCTCGACGGCCTGGTTTACGGTCTGCGTCACGAGCCAGCCCTCATGCTCGGCCTCTGACAGGGCCTGGTAGATAGCGTAGAGGTCCTGGGCGGACTGGGGCATTGGGTTGAAGATGATCGGGTTCTCCCCGTCAAGGGCCACTACGACGACAGCGCCAGGGTGCTGCATGTAGATCTTGACGAGGTACTGGAGGAACTCCTGCTGCGTCAGCGAGGGCGACTGGCTGAAGAAGATGAAGCTGAACATGTTGGACAGGGTAGTGTCCCTGAACAGCAAGTAGACCTTCTGGCCGAGGGAGTTCTCGACCACGTAAATGCCGTAAGGCCCTAGGCTCGTGTTGCCACTGACGACTGTCAGGGCAGGGGCCTGGGTGACGAAGGCCTGGTAGTCAAGGACCGTCGCGTTGATCCCTGCGTCAGCGTACAGCCAGATTAGCCCCATGTTGAAGCCCATCTCAGGGGTCCAGACGCCGTTGGCGTTCACGTCGAATATGTCGTATGTCATCTGCTTACCCATGAGGAGCTGGGCCAGCAGGTCTGGCTGCCAGCCGTTGTCGTAGACCAGCGCCTGGAGCGGATGGTAGAAGGGGACGGTTAGGACCTGGAGCCTCCCCTCCCTCACCAGCTGCTCATAGAGCGTCAGCGTCTCGTTGACGGCCACAACGTCATGGCTTGTCTGAACGACAGACGTCCAGGGGGAGAGGAAGGTCGGTGAGGTCTGGTGAGTGAACGCCTCCCACTGGTATAGTAGCACAGGGGTGAAGTCGATGGTCACGTTTATGTTCTTGAACTGGTTGAGAAGCATGGCCTGAAGCTCATATGCCCCGACCAGCTGGCCGTTCCAGACGAGGTCCTGGCCTGTATGAAGCTGCACCCAGGGCTGTCCCCAGCTCCCGTTGGGCTCAAGGTAGAGCGGCTGGTGCATGTTCCAGACTATTACGACGCTCAGGGGTTTCCTAGCCGTCGTGTTTATTACGTAGAGCTGCCCGACGCTGCTGTTCTGCCACACGCCTTTGAGGCCGACGAGGAGGAAGACGTTATAGATCCCCATCGGGAAGTTGGCGGGGAAGCTGAAGGTGAGGTTTGAGTAGCCGCTGGGTATTGTAGCCGTCTCGTTCGCTACTATCTTAGGCCCGACCTGGAGCGCCACGGAGTAGTTGCCGGCGGGACCCACGTTCTGGACCGTTACGTTCATTGTGACCTCCTGGCCAACCATGTACACGAGCTGGCTGGTCCTCATCGTGACGGCGTGGACTGGCGTGTAGACGTCCTGGATAGCGAAGTTAGCGCTGGAGCTCACGTTTATGTCATGGAGCCACCACCCTGTATTGGCGTCGTGGTAGACCCACTGGACCCACTGCCCTGGCTTGAAGGGCCCTATTACCGCGCTGTAGTTGCCCCATAGCGGGTTGTAGGCCATTATGCTCTGGTTGGCGCCTGACGTGCCGACGGTCGTGTACCACGGCAGCCCGGTCTGGGGGCCGCTCGTCAGGCCATACCACAGGACCATGGTGTCCGGCGGCCTCCCAATGGCAGTTATCTCGATCGACCCGTTGGGGAGGACCCAGGCCCTCGTGTAGCCCGTTATGTTGAGGGGCGGGTTAATCAGGACGTTCCAGTTCCAGAAGGCGTGGTTGTCGTAGTTTATCCAGATGGTGCTGTTGACGTTGAACACGTATGCGACATAGGTCCCGTTCTTGAAGGGACCAACGGTCGCGACGAACGCCTTAAGGGTCGAGTTGTAGGTCATCGGGGTCTCCATGTTTCCAGAGGTCCCGTTGACGGTGTACCACGGGCCCTGCGGGTAGGGCTCTATACCCCACCAGAGTAGGGCCTTGGAGGCCGGGTTAATGCCGTATAGGTAAACGGTCAGGTAGCCAGTGAACGAGACCGTGAAGTTGCTGTAGACCTGGCCCGAGGACTGCTGGGCCTTGGCGACCCTTACGCCTGAGGGGGTGAACAGGGCAAGGGGGGACAGCGAGGCGAGGACGACCGCAAGGGCGAGAGCCAGGGCCAACAACGAGCCAGCCCTATTCAAGGTCTCACAGGGGTTAAGTGGTGAGGTGCGGTTTTAAAGCCTTGATAAGGGGCTCCTTGGGCAGGGCCTCATGCCAAGGCTCCTGTGTATGTATGACCTGTACTCGGCAAGGGAGAGAGCGCCAATTATGTACGCCTCCTTCTCCGCCCTTCCCCTGACGACCCTGGCGAGGTAAAGGGTTGGGCTCTCCTTAACGCTGAAGTCGACGAACGCGGCCCTGGCGGGCCTTGAGAGGCAGAGCCTCGTGAACCACATGCATGTGACCACGGTTACAGTTGTAGTGCAGGCGTATGTAGCCACCAAGTCGGGGAACTTGAGGTCAAGGAGGAGACATGAGGGACACATCAGGTTCCTGAAGTAAACCATGTTGTAGCCTTCTGGGAGCTCCGACCTCCTGAGCGAGGAGACCCTCTTCCACTCACCTGAGCCCGGGTCATACCTCAGGACCCCCTCGGTCATCGGGAGGAGCTCCATGGCTCTTTCACCGGCCCTGCGCGGTTAAGGGAAGATAAGTAGATGACGTTGAGGTCACCGGTGGAACGGGCCTCACCTGACGCTGTCAGCGGTATGCTAAAGGGTGGCGGAGAAGTCAATGTGGGCAGCGAGCGGGGACCCAAGGATGGGAAGGGTGACCTCAAGGTACGCATCCCACCTATACACTCCCCGTAGAGCGAAAGGGGGCCAAGCAGGCCGGGTAGGCCTATTAGGAAGTGAACAACGGGCGCTGCGGCCGACCCTAGAGCAGTGTGGTGGAAGAGCATGTCGGCCCCGTAGACAAGGGTGAGGCCAGGGGTTAACACCGCTATCCCAAGAGGACATAGGGGTGGGAAAGCACAACGTTATATGAGCTCAGCAGGGGCCTCGCGAACCTCAGGAACGCCAAGGTAGTGACGGACAACAGCCTCCGCGCAAGCGGCAGGAGCTGGACGTCGAGGATGTCGACGAGTTGCCCCACATTCGCTCGCCACTTCATATATGGGGACAGGAGGATATAAGTTCTCTAATTAGAGATTATGGACGTGCGCTGCGGCGCTCCCTTAATACTCCCTTAATCCTGTCCAGCAGTGCTCTCACGTCATCTGGCTGGTAGCCCTCGTCCGGGTCCTCGAGCAGGGGGAGATCAACCCGGTCCATGTAGCCAGTTAGCTCAAGGACCTCATAGGTCTTCGCGACCCACGGCCTGCCTGACATGGACAGGACCTCAAGGGCCCTTGAGAACCTCTGTCCGTCAACGACATAGGCCTCGCCAGGGGCGACGAAAATTGCCACCGATGGGTATGCGGACTGGGCCGTCGGCGCGGCCACGTCGCTGTTGGACTCTATAACCAGGACCTCGCTGGCCTTCTCCGCCAAGGAGACGCAGGTGTCCGCCGCCGCAGAGGCTCCGCCTGAGAAGACGCTAGCTATGGCATCATCGCTGGCGGCGGCAGGGGGCGGCGTGAGGTAGGCAGAGACCTCCTCAATAGCCTCTGACACATTCCTGCTCACCCTCGAGAGGGCGTCGACGTTGGCAAGGTGAAGGGACCTGCTCTCCCCGACGCAGGTTGTGACCCTAACGAGGACAGCCCTCCTGAAAGGCTCCACAAGAGAGGCCTCGAACGCTGACCTCCCCCTGTACCTTGAGGGAGGGGTTGGAGCAAGGAGGGCCCCGACAGGGTTGACCACCTCGACCGGCAGCCTGTCCCCTGACGCCTTGGCCAGGGCGTAGCCGTCATAGGTCACGACCTCCCTTGCCCCCCTAGACCTGAGCAGGGCCTCTGGGTGCCCCCAGAGGTCAGTCGCGCCAAGGGGCTTTGAGGCGGCCGCGGAGACCCCCTCCCTGATGAGGCCCCTTATCAGGCTCGCGGTGAGAACCGTCTTCCCGGAGTCAAAGGTCAAGAGGCCAGAGACCAGCGCCCTCAAGCCGCGCGACCCAGGGGCAGGGCATTCGTTGAGGCTTTAACTCCAGGTGCCCACCCCCCTGAGGGCGGCGGGTGACGTCAGTTGTGCCCGGAGGAAGCCCTGGAGGGCGATGATTCGCTCCGGGGTATTGGACGCCGCCCTCCCCTCCCTAGCTCAGGGGGGATCTACTCGATATGCTTCGCTCTCGACGCCGCCGTCGAGGTCAAAGGGAGGTCAGGCAGGAGGGTGGCGGCGGCTGGCCCTGGGCTTGTCCTGTACGTGGGTAGCGCTGGGGGGCCAGGGGGCATTGGGGCGAGGCTGGCCAGGCACCTCTCACGGCCGGGCAGGGTGGTGTGGCACATTGACAGCGTCAGCTCGAGCCCCAACTCTAGGCCCCTGTTCGTCTACTATGAGGTCGGCAGGTACGGCACACAGGCCGAGGACGAGCTCGCCCTCTACCTCATGTCAAGGGCCTACCTTAGGCCCCTCGGCATGGCTGGCGCGTCCGACTCGGCCGCCCCTCACATGTTCGAGTGCTACGATATTAACTCGGTGCTTGAGGCGCTTAGGGCCAGGGCGGGGAGCCTGGTGATGCTCGCTTGAAAATAAGGGCCGTGATATTTGACGTCGATGGGGTTCTGACAGAGGTCGACAGCAGCTGGGGCTTCGTCCACAGGGCGCTTGGTGTATACGACAGGGCGAGGGACGTCGCCCAGAGGTTTGAGAGGGGGGAGATAAGCTACCAGGAGTGGATGAGGCTTGACACGCAGCTCTGGCTTGAGGCAACCCAGGGCAGGATGACGAGGTGGGAGCTCGAGAGGATACTGTCAGGCATACCGATCAGGACCGAGGCCCAGGATGTAGCGAGATGCCTTCACAGGATGGGCAAGAGGATAGCCCTCGTGAGCGGGGGGATAGACCTTCTGGTGGCCAGGGTCGCGGCCGTTGTGGGCGCTGACCTCTGGGTCGCGAACCAGCTCAGCTTCGACAGGGAGTGGAGGCTTATACCAGGCGGGCTCCCTGTCGTAGGCGTTGACAAGGCGAGGGCGGTCAGGAGGGTCCTCTGGGAGCTCAGCGTTGAGCCCACGGAGGCGATGTACGTCGGGGACTCGAGGTGGGACGTGGAGGCGATGAAGGTTGTCGGCTATCCAGTCGCGTTAGGGGGGAGTCGCGAGATCCTACAGGTTGCCAGGTACAGGGTCAACAGGCTAGGGGAGATTTGCGACCTGGTGAGGGCCGTGGAAAAGGGGGAGGCTTAAAAAAGGCTCACTGGCCCTTGAGGGCCTTGAGGTCCGCCTCCTTTATGTAGCCAACGAGGACGTCTGTGTACTCCGTGGTGCCTATGGGCGTCACGCCAGGCATCTCCCTTGCCAGGTCGTAGGTGACCTGCTTGTGCGATATTGCCTGGCTGATCGCGTACTCGACTAGCAGCTTCACCTCCCTCCAGCCAACGAAGTCGCTGAGCAGGTACATGCCGCTCAGTATCTCGGCCGTGGGGTTGATCACGTTCTTGCCGACGTACTTGGGCGCTGTGCCGTGGACGGGCTCTGCGAGGGCGATGCCGTCACCCATGTCAAGGCCGGCGGCCATGCCGATTCCTCCCACGAGGGCGTTCGCCTCATCGCTTATGTAGTCGCCGTTGAGGTTGGGCGTCACTATGACGTTGTACTCGCCTGGCCTTGTGATTATCTGCTGGAGCATGTTGTCTGCGATCCTGTCGTTAACTATTATCTTGTCCGGCGGTGCCCTGCCGCCGTACTTGGCGTTTACCTCCTCCTCCGTGACAACGTAGTCCCTGAACTCGCTTAGTACGAGGTCGTAGGCCCAGTCCTTGAAGGCGCCCTCCGTGTACTTCATTATGTTGCCCTTGTGCATTATGGTGACGCGCTTGTACCCGTTCCTTATGGCCCACTCCATGGCCCTCCTGACGTGCCTCTGCGTCCTCCACCTGGAGATCGGCTTTATGCCTATGCCTGTGTCGGGGGTCAGCTCGATCCCGAACTCCTTCTTCAGGAAGTCCCTAATCTTCTGCGCCTCCTGGCTGTTCCAGGGCCACTCTATGCCGGAGTAGACGTCCTCCGTGTTCTCCCTGAATATGACCCAGTCCACCCTCTCCGGGTGGCAGTGCGGGGCCGGCTGGCCGTACCACTTGACCGGCCTGACGTTTGAGTAGAGGTCAAGGACCATCCTTATGGTGACGTTGATGCTCCTCCACCCCCCGCCTATCGGGGTCGTGAGCGGCCCCTTGAGGTTAACCCTCGCCATCTTGAAGGCCTGTAGGGTTGCCTCAGGTAGCCTGTTTCCGCACTCCTGCTCAGCGAGGTCGCCGGCCGCGACCTCCCACCAGACCAGCCTCCTCGTGCCGCCGTACGCCTTCTCCACGGCCGCGTTCAGCACCCTTATGGCGCTGTCAACTATCTCGGGGCCTATGCCGTCCCCCTTGAAGTAAGCAACTATAGGGTTGTCGGGGACTATGAGCTTCCCGTTCTCATACCTGGCAAACCGGCCTTCCGCAGGGGGCTCCAGCTCATCGATCGTGCAGGGGACCTTTCCCATATATCCTTCCCGCGCTCGGATCAACGAGTGACATTTAAAAACATTAATTGAACCCAAATTAGGTTAGGCCTAGGGTTTCCCTCAAGCTCCTCGTGTAAGGCCTCCTTGCGACCCCCCTCTCAGTTATGATGCCTGAGACGAGCTCTGGTGGCGTTACATCGAAGGCTGGGTTGAAGGCCTCCACGTCAGGGACTGTTATCGTCACCCTCCCAAGTATTGTCCTGACCTCGTCCTGCGACCTTTCCTCTATGACTACCTGCTCCTCACCCTCCACGGGCTGGATCGTGCTGGTGGGGGCTGCCACGTAGAAGGGCCTCGAGCTCGCGTTGGCGGCTAGGGCAAGGTTGTAGGTCCCTATCTTGTTAGCCACGTGGCCCGTGAGTGTGATCCTGTCAGCCCCAACTATGGCCAGGTCGGCAATGCCCCTCCTGAAGAGGAGACCGGAGGCCCCGTCGACGACCAGGGTGACAGGTATGCCTTCCTTCTTGAGCTCCCACACCGTAAGCCTGGCGCCCTGAAGGAGTGGCCTGGTCTCGTCAGCGTAGACGTGGACCCTTTTGCCATCCATCCAGGCGTACCTTATGACGCCGAGGGCGGTGCCGAAGCCAGCTGTCGCAAGCGACCCGGTGTTGCAGTGGGTTACTACCCTGGCGCCGTCATCTATCAGCCTGGCCCCGTGCCTCCCCATGCTCACGTTGTTCTCAACGTCCTCGACGTAAATCCTGAGGGCCTCAACAAGCACCGACTCCCTCACGGCGTCAGCGTCGCCCTCCCTGTCCGCTGCCCCCCGAGCCACCCTCATTACCCTGTCCAGCGCCCAGAAGAGGTTGAACGCTGTGGGCCTTGTCTTCGAGAGCTCCCCGTAGGCCTCCCTTAGGTCGTCAAGGAGGCCCTGGACCCCCTTGGCCTGCGAGTACCTGGCTGCGAGGGCCATCGCGAAGGCTGCTGAGACCCCTATGGCCGGCGCCCCCCTTATCTCCATGTCCTTGATCGCCTGCGCCACCCTCCTGTAGTCCTTCGTCCTCACGTATACCTCGCTCCACGGGATCTGCCTCGTGTCAAGCCAGACGAACTCATTGGCGTCAAAGTCCCAGTACAGGGGCTTAACGGTGAGGTACTCCCTCAGCCTGTCAATCCTAGCGATGAGCTCCTCAACGCTCAATCCGCGCCACCACGCTTTTGTGGACAGACTTTCCTCAACGAGGGTTATAAAGGTATGCTGATGAGACGCGCTGGGTAGCGGTTTGGGCCTGAAGGACGACGTCATAAAGTGGCTCAAGGATGAGGACGTCGATGTCGAGGAGGTGCCGGTCCCGCAGAACGTCCCCGTCGAATGGGCGCTGAACGCGACTGTCAAGGCGCCGCTGAGGGTGATGATAGGCGTGCAGAGGCCCAGGACGAGGGCCGAGAGGCTAGTACTGAGCATGGTCGTGAAGATCGCCGACCAGCACAAGGCGGCCCTGACGGCAATGGGGGAGAGGGAGAGGGTGAGGGCGATGAGCGACCTACTGAGCAGGCTCGTGGGCGTCTGCCCTGACTGCATTGTGGTGTTCCAGCCGCAGCTTGAGAATCCCGACACCATTGTCGTAAGCAGGGTCCTCTACGACGACCAGATAGGCCCCTCAGCGCTTGGGAACACGCTGAGGGTGCTAGTCAACGAGTACGTTGTCATCGTCAGCTACTTCAACTCGCAGGTCGGCGTCACGGGCGGCACAAGCACGATGGTCCACATGTGAGGCGGCCCCCTTGTCCTGGCTTGAGGTCAGGCCGGCCGTCATATTGGCCTCGTCCAGGTGCCTGGCTGTCTCGGCAGCCCTTGAGAAGGCCCCCTTTGGGCCTGACGAGAGGGTCAGGTCGAGGCTCTCGGCCCTCTACAGCTCCCTGGAGCCGCTGGTTCCGGACCCCTCGTGGGGGTGGCAGCTGGCTGCCCTTTGGTACGCGACGGTCTATGGGGGCCTCGTCCTCGTCCACAGGTGCGAGCCAGTTACTCCAATATCAAGGGCCCACGTCGGCGTTGGCCTCGCCTTCAGCGAGGGAGGGGCCAGGCGCGAGCTCGAGGACGCTGACATTCTCAGGGCATGGGCGTTTGTCTGGAAAGGCATGGAGGGGGAGGGGCTTGACCTGATCTCAGGAGAGACGGTGCTCCCCGAGGGCCTCTTCTGGTCAACTGGAGGCCAGTACAGGATAGCGGTCAGGGGGATAGTTTACTAGCAAGCTCAGGGGGCGTGAGGACCCTTACTGGGCCCTTCCCCCTGTCTTCCCTTATCTCGTCAAGTGCCCTCGTTGCGAAAGCGGAGGCCTGCCTTGGCCTGGTGGCGACGCCAACCCCGACCTTCACCTTGGCCAGCGACGCGACCTGTGAGGCCAACTCCATAAAGCCAGCCGTGGGGAGGAGGAGAAGTATGTTGTCCCCCCCGAGGTACTGCACGATCCCACCCCTCGGTGACACGACCTCGGTTATGTCGTGAATTAGCCCCTGAACGACGCCATATGCCTCAAGGGGGCCAGTTGTCTCAGTGAGCCCAGTTATGTCGTCAAAGTCAACGTACGCCAGCACGGTGAGGTCACCGACGCAGCGCTCCCCCTCACCCGTCCTGAGGAGCCTAAAGGCCCTCCCGACGGCATCGGCAGGTGAATCTGAACAGGCAGAGGCGTAACTGAGCCTGACCGGGGCCACCGATGCGATCTCATCTATGAGCTCCCTTACCTCGTGCTCCCACAGGCCGGTGGTGACGGCCAGGATGTAGTCATACCTAAGGGGCACTATCATGGCGTCCCTCTTGGCGGCAACCGTCATCGCTACATCGTAGAGCCTCGCCTGTGCGCCCTGTATCCTCCACTCCCTGTCATCGCCCAGGAGCTCAGTCCAGGTCCTATAGCCACTGAGCTCTATGAGGGTCACCTTAGTCTGCACGTCACTCCACCACAACTGTCTGGCCTGCCTGAGGCCCACCAGAAGGCCTTGACCTCTGCCTCCTCACCAACTTCACGGCCGCCTCAACGGCCCTCCTCGCGTACTCCTCGGCCCTCTCGAGGGCCTGCGTCCTTGAGGCCCCTGGGCCTATGACACCAAGGGTCACAGGCTTGCCATACTTCACGCTGAGGTCGATTAGGGCCCTCGCGGCCTGGTTCGCTACGAGCTCGTCGTGCTTCGTCTCCCCCTGTATCACCGCGCCTATTACGGCGACCGCGTCCACGTAGTCAAGCCCTATGACCTGGAGCACGCCGAATGGGGCGTCATATATGCCAGGGACCTTGAACACTATTGGAACCTCCGCCCCGAGGAACCTGGCATGAGATATGGCCTTCTCCTCCATGGCCCTCGTTATGTCGTAGTTGAACTCGGAGACCACCAGCGCCAGCCTAACCGGTGCCTGGCCCATAGCGTTCCCTTGGCCTGATTGTCAGCCAAGTTTAAATGCTAACCTTCCATCGCCTTCCTGAAGAACTCGTTCTCCTCCATCAGCCTGAGTATTGCCTCCTCTAGGGGCTCGTCGGGGGGCACCTCGAGCTTAACGAACGTCCCGGTCCTACCCATCTCCCTCCTCCTGCCAAGAACCCTCAGCCTCTCGAACACAGTGTCAAGCGAGACCCCCAATATCCTTGCGACCTCGCCCTCGTGCCCGGCGACAGGAAGCTCTACGTGGCCCCTCTGGGTTGGGATTATGGCCACGAGCCCCTTGCTGACGCCAGGCACCCTTTTGCCGGATGCGAGCCCCCCCGGGTCCAGGAGCCCTCCCCACCTGTAGAACTCCTGCTCCCTTGGCCTCGTCCTCGCTAGGGGGAAGCTGACGACCAGCTCCTCGTCAGGGTCAAGGTAGATGTAGGCCTTTGGCACGTATGACGGTGTCGCCTGGACTATCTCCTTCCTGTAGGCCCTGAGGCCTGAGCCCTCGATGGCAAGCTCAACCCTGTAGGGGTGCGCTGGCTCAAGGATTACGACGTCAACGTCGCTCTCCTCCCTCACGTCACCCCTGGCGACGCTGCCGAAGACGTAGGCGGTGAGGCCAGACCTGACAAGGGCGGGCACGACGGTCAGCGCCCTCCTCCTCTTCCTCTCCAGCGTCCTCCACCTGGTCTCGTCATATACTACCTCAGGCCCCAGGGCCTCCAAGGCAGGTTACCTAGTCAAACCAGGCCTTTTACGATATTATGGCCACGTACCCGCCGCCGGTCGAGCACGCGAGGAGGTATGTACCTGGCGTCAGGTTCTGGGACAGCGGCCTGTATGGGAGCAGCACACCATAGTAAGCGGTGCCTAGGGAAAGAGGGGCTAACTGAGGGTAGGCGCACCCTGAGAGGGTGAGGCCCACTGGTATGGCGGCGACAGGCCCGCTCTCGCTCACTCCCCCTACCTCAAGCGGCGACTCGCCGAACACCTGTGAGACAAAGACTATGTTGCCTAAGCCCGTTGAGTTGACGTCAACTACGTACGGGAGGGGGGCGTAGAACGGCGTCACGTTCACGGCGTAGGCCAGCCAGGCTGTCCCATCGACTGAGGCCCTCTGGCCGACGTAGTCAGGCAGGCCGGGGGCGATGGGAAGAGTCAGCGTAGCCGAGCTGAACGGTATGAGGAACTCCCCCCTCCCGACCGCCCTCCTGACGGTCCCCTCCTGGGTAACGAGGGACAGTGACGCGTAGCCTACGTAGGCCCTCGCCTCGGTCAAGACCGCGACGAGGAGGGGGTCGTTCCCGCTGATCGTCGGGTCAACAGAGGTGAACGCTATTGGGGCCGGCAAACTGAAGGTGACGTTCTCGTCCCCCCTGTAGGTCACGACGGTTATATTGAGCGTCGCGCTGAGCGAGAACCTCCCTGTTATCGAAGGCGTTGGGTAGAACTCTGCCACGGCTGCCAGCTCAAGCGGGCCCGGGGTCGAGCCCTGCCCAAATGCCGTCGAGTTATATGCGATAGTCTCGTTTACCTCTGTCACGTACCTTTGGACCGGGCTGGGCCAGAGGTATGACGCCCTGCCGGAGGCGCTGAAGTTCCCAGCGAACCCCAGGGCTTCCGCGGTCAGGACTGCGGGAAGGGAGGCGTTGCCAGGGAGGTAGAGCACGCCGCTCAGGTTAACCGCCGCATGGAACCTGACGAGGCCAGACGAGGGAAGGAACACGAGGCCAGCCGAGAGGTTAGGGCAGCTCGAGAAGGCCAGGACCGTCACGTTGACGCCGTTTACGAGCAGCCAGCCCATCGGCCTTACGACGGAGGGGCCCGATGACCTCAGCGTCGTAGTCAGCCTGCTCCCGTTGACAATGAACGAGGCGTTGAGCGTCCCGCAGGCCCATCCACTCATCGAAGCCCTGCCCTCGACCCAGCCAGCGACAGCCTCGGACAGGGGACCTCCCCCCACTCCCACGATGTATGTCCCGTTCGGGAGCTCGTAGTAGGCGCCCCCTAGGTACATCCCTTCCCCTGTAAGCGTGTCCTGTGGGCCCCTCGTGGAGTAGTTCGAGTTCAGGAAAGAGCAGCTGAAGTAGTCGACGCCCACCGGCACCCTGCCCATGAGGGAGGGGTCTTCAAAGGGCAGGTACCTGAAGACAGCCCCGGTGGAGCTGACCAGGAATATGCTGACGTTCTGGCAGCTGTAGTTAGGGACGAGCCTGAGGAGGGACTGACCCTCGACAACCTGGTCAAGCCTCTCTAGGTTAACCCCGCCCGGCCCCTCTATAACAGCGTACGTGATGTTGATCGGCGTCGAGGAGCTGACAAGTAGGTACAGGCTTGAGTTCCTCAGGATGACGCTCATCTCGGGGGGCGAGTACATCTGCGCCTGCCTGGCCAGCTGCGATGAGGAAAGCCTCTCGGCGTAGATGACGACCTGGGAGCTGAGCCTAAGGAGGGTGACGGCGGCGAGTACGACGATGAAAAGAACTATGACGGCCCCGATTACCTCGCTGAGCGACCTCCTTGCCATGGTTCCCACTGGTGAAGCCGGTTTAAGCGGTCGCGCGCAGGGAGCGCCGGAAAGGGCTTGGAACTTCCGAAACTCGGCCTTATAGTGAACCCGATCGCCGGGATGGGCGGCAGGGTCGGACTAAAGGGCACTGACGGCGAGGCCTACAGGCTGGCCCTCTCAATGGGGGCGAGGCCTGTCGCACCCGCCAGGGCCGTCGAGTTCCTCAGGGCCCTCACCATGAGGGCCAGGATCCTGACCCCGCCCGGCGTCATGGGGGAGGCGGAGGCAAGGGAGGCGGGGAGAGGGGAGGAGATCGAGGTCCTGCGGTGCGCCCCAGCCTCAGGCGAGACGGGGGCTGAGGACACCAGGAGGTGCGCGTCGATGATGGTCGGGAGGGTCCCCCTTCTCGTCTTCGTCGGAGGGGATGGGACGGCAAGGGACGTGCTTTCAGCTATAGACGAGAGGCTCGTGATACTCGGCGTCCCGAGCGGGGTGAAGATGTACAGCGGCGTGTTCGCAGAGACCCCAGCCCTGGCGGCGGTGACCGCTGAGAGGTTCTTACGAGGTGAGGTGAACGCAACCAGGGCAGAGGTACTCGACGTCGACGAGGAGGCCTTCAGGAGGGGTGAGCTGAGGGTCTCGGCCTACGGCACGGCACTCGTCCCTTCCTCCCAGGAGGTGGTGACCGCCGGAAAGGAGGCGGGGGGGTGGGACGAGGACGAGCTTGAGGCGGTCGCCGACTACGTGGTTGAGCTTATGGAGCCCGGCGTCCTCTACCTTTTGGGCCCGGGGACGACGGTGGCTGCCGTAGCTAGGAGGCTCGGCGTGCCTAAGACGGTCCTCGGGGTCGACGCGGTGGTGGACGGGAGGCCCGTGGGCCATGACCTCAGCGAGGTTCAGATCCTTCGGCTCCTCGACGAATACCCAAGGGCGAAGATAATTGTGTCGCCGATAGGCGGCCAGGGCTTCATATTTGGTAGGGGGAACCAGCAGCTCAGCCCTGAGGTGATAAGGAGGGTCGGAGTCGATAACGTAGTTGTCGTCGCGACCAGGTCAAAGGCCAATAGGCTCAGGTCGCTTAGGGTCGACACCGGGGACCACGACCTGGACAGGCTCATCAGGGGCTACAGGAGGGTTATCGTCGGTTACGGGGAGGAGCTAGTCCTGAAGGTTGAGTGAGAAGGGTGGCAGGGACAGGGCCCTTGTCCTCGCCTTGAGTGGACGGCCTTTTGGGTCGTCCGCCTTTGGCGGGGACGGGTTGCAGAGTTGAGGAGGTCCAGGAGGTTGGGCCCCCTGGGCCCCTTTACTCTGCAACCTCTGGGGGCTCTGCCCCCGCCACCGTACTCCCTGTTGTGAGAGGTGGGTATATAGGGGGTAAGCCCCCGCTTCCGGGGGGTTACTGAGATGGGCGGACAAGATGACATGCCGCGAAGTGATCCCTTGTGATTGAGGCCATCCTGGGCTCCTCATAGGGAGCCACGTTTACGATCACCCTCCCTCCCTGCTCAGTCACTGAGCTGACCGCAATTAGCCCCCTTGAGAGCTCTGCCTCCCTGGAGACGACGTCCTTGACCTCAGAGGCCGACAGCCCCCTGACCTCAAGGGCGCTCTCGCTCACAGGCCTCACCCTTGCCCTTGATGCGAGGTCAGGGTACCTGGTCTCCAGCACCCTCATGAGGGCCTCGGCAACCTCGTCGGCTGTCCAGCCGCATTTCTCAATCGCGACGGGACACCTGGGGTGGAACCTGCACCCCTTTGGCGGGCTGACTAGGCTTGGGACGTCCCCCTTAAGGATGATCCTCCTCATCAGCTTCCCGACCTCGGGCACCGCAGATATGAGGGCCTGGGTGTAGGGGTGGGTGGGCTTCCTTATGATGTCCGCCCTGCTCCCCCTCTCCATCAGCATGCCTGCGTACATGACGTATATCCTGTCGGACATGTATGAGACGACGGAAATGTTGTGGGTTATCAGGAGCATGGCCATCCTGTGGGTCTCCCTTAGCCCCCTGAGCAGCTCAAGTATCTCTGCCTGCACTGACACGTCGAGCGCGCTCGTCGGCTCGTCAAGTACGACGAACCTTGGGTTGGTGGCTATGCCCCTCGCTATGGCGACCCTCTGCCTCTGTCCCCCGCTCAGCTCATGGGGGTACCTGTCAGCGAACTCGGGCGGAAGCTGGACCTCCTCCAGCAGGTCAACGACCCTCTTCATGGCCTCATCCCTTGGAAGCATCCCAGTCTCTACCAGGGGCTCAGCGATGATGTCGGCTATCCTCAGCCTTGAGTCAAGTGAGGAGTAGGGGTCCTGGAAGACTATGCCGACGTTCCTCCTGAACTCCTTCAGAGCCCGGCCCTTCAGGTTCATGACGGAGTACTTCGACCTTACCTCGTCCATCTGCTCGTTGTCGCCCCTCTCCCTGGCCTGGTCGTACCTCTCAAGCTCATCGTCTGGGATGTTGAAGAACACGTCGCCAGCTGTTGGCTCGAGTAGCCTTATCAACAGCCTCCCTAGCGTGCTCTTGCCGCTCCCGCTCTCGCCGACCAGGCCTACTATCTCGCCCTCGCTGATCTCGATGTCAACGTTGTCAACTGCCCTGACGTAAGCGCCCCTAACCCCCTTGACGGGGAAGTACATCTTCAGGCCCCTTCCGACGGCTATCACCTGCCCTCACCCCCAGCGTACAGCCAGCACGCAACCCTGTGTCCTCCACCAACGTCAATAGTAGGCGGGTCCCTCTCCCTACATATTGGCATAGCGTTGGGGCACCTTGGGTGGAACATGCATCCCGTGGGCGGGCTCCTGAGGTCGGGGACCTCGCCCTTTATGCCCTTCAGCTCGTGGGGCTCCAGCGTGGGGACGGCCTCGAGGAGCATCTGGGTGTAGGGGTGCCTGGGCTCCTTGAAGACCGCGTCCCTTGGGCCAACCTCAACGACCTTCCCCGCGTACATAATCGCGACCCTGTCGGAGACCTGGTAGAGCACGCTTAGGTCGTGAGATATGAAGACGAAGGCTGCGTTGGACACCTCCTTCAGCTCCCTGAGCAGCTCAAGTATCTGGGCCTGTATCGTGACGTCGAGCGCGCTCGTCGGCTCGTCAAGTATCACTAGGTCGGGGTTGTTTATCATGGCTGTGGCGATTACGACCCTCTGCCTCATCCCGCCGCTAAGCTCGTGTGGGTACATCCTGACGACCTTCTCGGGCTCTGGCATCCCCAGCAGCCCGAGGAACTCCGCTGCCTTCCTGTAGCCCTCCTTGACTAGCTCCCTTCTCACCAGCTGCCTGACGCCTGGTGCCAGGGGGAGCTCGTTCGCCCTCGCAACTTCCTGGAGGGCCGGGACCATAACTGGGTTCACTGGGTCACAGCACAGGCTCAGGATCCTGAGCTCCTTGACGAGGTCGTGGATGTCCCTTCTCCTCCATATGCCGAGGAGCTGGTCCTCCAGGCCCTCAAGGCCCTTTGACTTCAGGTAGCTATAGAGACCATCGTAGTCGTTTGCCCTAAGGAAGTTGAGGGCCTGCCTAACGTCATCCTTTGTCGCCCTGGCCCTCGCGAGCCTCCTCCTGGCGAGGAGGCCTGGGTTGTGCTGGAGCACAACCTCGGCTATCTGATAGCCTACCGGGAGAACAGGGTTCAGGGTCGTCATGGGCTCCTGGAACACCATGGTCATCTTGGTCCCCCTTAAGTTCATGAGCTTCTTGTGGAGCCTCTTCAACACGTCCTCGTTCTTGTCAGGCCTGAACCTCTTCGCCCTCTTGAAGTACTCCCTGAGCGGGGCAACTACATCGAGGCCGTCGACGAGCACCTGCCCGTCGACGACAGCGGCGTTCCTCGGGAGGAGGCCCATCATGGTGAGGCCAAGCGTGCTCTTGCCGCAGCCGCTCTCGCCTGCCAGCCCTAGAACCTCCCCCCTCATCACCTCTAGGTCTACGCCGTTCAGGGCCCTGTAGACGCCCCTCCTTGTGTAGTACCATAGCCTTAGGCCCTTAACCACGACTAACGGCTCCTTCCCATGGCTCACAGCGAGCTCCTCCTCCTGGGGTTAATTACGTCCATTAGCCCCATGCCCATTAGGTAGACGGAGACGGCAAATATGACTATGAAGGAGCCGGGCACTACCACTGTCCAAGGAGCGGTGTTTATGTAGTTGAGTCCAAGCGTGGTGAGGTAGCCCAGCTCGGGTATGTTCGCGACCGGAAGGAAGCCGATGAAGGCAAGCCCCGATATGGTGAGCATTATGGTTCCCAGGTCCATCGACATCTGAACCAGCACCGGGGGCAGGGCGTTTGGGAGTATGTGCCTGAACATAATCTTCACGTTGCTCGCCCCCGCTGCCCTCGCGGCCTCTATGAAGGTCATTTCCTTCACCTGGATTGTGACGCTCCTGGTGTACCTCGCATATAGGGGCCACCAGACTACGATTAGGGCGATGATCATGCTATTTATCGTCCTCCCGAGCACGTATCCTACCGCTATCGCGAGTACGAGGTAGGGGACGCTGAAGAATATGTCTGTTAGCCTCATGAGGACGTCGTCCACCCATCCACCAAAGTATGTAGCGACTATCCCGATTACGATTCCAAGCAACGCCCCAGGGATGACGATAGCGACCGACAGGGCAAGGTCTAGCCTTATGGCCTTTACGACGGCCCTCAAGAGGTCAATTCCTGGGTACGTGGTCCCAAAGGGGTGCCTCCAGGACGGGGCCTGTGGAACCGGGTTCGCGTAGTTAGGGATTACCGTGAAGGGGTGCCTTATCCCGATGAGCCATGGGGCGAACTGGACTATAATGGCGTCGACGACATATATCAGCACTATGACAAGTCCTATCAAGGCAGGCTTATTGGAGAGGAACACCTGTATTGAAAGCCTTCTCTCGGGGGTGAACATCCTTGAGAGGAGACCTCCCTTCGCCATCAGATCACCCCAGCCTTACCCTTGGATCCTTCAGCGCGAAAACGATGTCAAGCACGAGGCTGGTGGTAATAAATATCAGCCCAAAGATGAGCGTGCCTGCCATTATGCCACCCATGTCATTGTATTCCATGGCGTACGTGAGCCAGTAGCCGATGCCTGGGTAGTTGAAGACGCTCTCTACTATCACAACGCCGCTAAGCATCCCGGCGACCGTGTAGGCGAAGTTCGTGTAAACGGGGAACATGGCCGTCGGCCTCGCGTGCTTGTTGATGACTGCTCTTTCGGGCAGGCCCTTGCTCCTCGCGAACCTCACGTAATCCTGGTCAAGGACTTCAAGCATCGAGGCCCTGAGGATGTTTATTACGCCTGCCATGACTGCAAGCGCCAGCGTTAAGGCAGGCAGTATCACGTGCTTCAAAGCGTCAAACGCTAGGTACCAGTCATGGTGGATAAGGGCGTCTATGAGAAGTATGTGGGTCGGGTATGAGAAGCCGTTCCTGTACCAAGAGAGGCCGACCAACAGGGCTGAGTTGACAGTACCCGATATCGGCAGGACCTTGAGGTAAACGGCGAAGACTATTATGAGGAAGACCGCTATCAGGTAAATAGGCATGCCGTAGAGCGCGTATGAGAAGACCCTAATAGCTACGTCATCGGGTTTGTCCCTCCTGACGGCGCTCCAGGTGCCCAGCGGGATGCCGAGTATCCAGGTCAGGACGCCAGCTATAATGGCCAGAAATGCCGTGTTTGGAAAGAAGAGGGCTATCGCGTTGGTCACGGGCCCGCTATAGAGGGGGTTGTTCGTGTAGCCCAGGTTGCCCTTGATCACAGAAGAGAGCCAGTAGAAGTACTGTATGTAGATTGGCTGGTTCAGGTGGAACTTCTGTATGAGCGTCTGCATCTGCTGCTGCCTTGCCGGCCCCGTCAGCCTCGGGTTTATGTAAACCGCTATCAGCTTGTAGACGCCCCCAACGTGCATGAGGGCAAACACTATCACGGTTAGACCTATGAGAGTGGGTATATAGTAAAGGACCCTCCTGGCAGTGTATTGCCAAAGCTTGATTTTGAGCACCCCTCCTGTGGGAGCCAAGTTAGGGGGTTTAAAAGATAGAAGGCCTCAAAAAGACTTCAAAAATAAGTGGAGGTATTAAGTGAGGCAGCTTCAGCCCTTGACCCACCAGAAGTACCAGCTATCGGCGGCTCCGCCGACCATTGGGTTCTCCTCCCATGATATCATTCCCATGTAGCCGTGCATGTAGGGCTTGAGCGTCCAGTACCCGTTAGGCTGTATCGTGTACACGTACATGTACAGCTGTACAGCCAAGTCCTCGACCTCCTTGTACAGTGTGTAGGCAGCTGTTGCGTTGTTGGTCATGTCAGCGTTGTCCGCCGCGGTTATGAGGTTGTTGAGCTGCTGGTACTCAGCTGCCTCCTGCCACAGCAGCTTGCCTATGTTGGGCTCCACGCCAGCGCTGAGGCCTGGCCAGCTTATCTTTGAGGCATTGAAGTAGGCGCTCAGGTTCTGGAGATAGCTGACGTCCCAGCCGTCGGGAGCGGGGTAGGTCCCGCCCTGCTCATACATGGCGTTAATGAAGTCCGGCGCCAGCGGGTAGTCGGCGATCCAGCCCATATAGTAAATTGCCATCGGGTTCTGTCCAGGCACCATGTAGCTGATCTGCGTTGAGAACGGCAGGTATATTGGCTGGGCTACTATGTTGGGGTCGATGTTATGCATGGCCTGCGCCCACATCTCGGCGGCCGTGAAGTCGGTGATATCGCCGCTCGCTATGACAATTGGGAAGTAGACCTTAACGTTGTAGAAGCCGCTCTCCTCAAGCAGCTCCTTGGCGTAGGTGAGGTTGAACGTC
>JBMFIT010000017.1:0-22358 GCA_049974445.1 Acidilobus sp. | reverse complement strand
AGCGTGAGAGCAGAGGTAGTAGAAAAGGAGACAAGGGCAAGGCTCGGATGATACAGTGCGACAACTGCGGCAGGCTGATCCCTGAAGACAAGGCGATATGCGTGACGAGGACGTATAGCCCAGTTGACCCGCAGCTTGCCGCGGAGCTTGAGAAGAAGGGCGCCATAATACCCAGGTACCCTGTTACCAAGTGTTATTGCATCAGCTGCGCCATACACTACGGCCTCGTTAAGATAAGGCCTGAGGAGGAGAGGAAGCCCAGGGTAAGCATCTTTTGAGGTCCGGGTCCCTGCCCGCACGGGTTAGGGTATCGGCTCCAGTTATAGTATACATAGGGGGCAGAGATGACCTTGACCTCCTAATCGCCTTGAGGGAGCCGAAAGTCCATGTGGACTATCCACCTCAGCCAGGCCAAAGGGTAGATGAGGTCTTAACTTTGTGTGGTCCTGTCAGGTTCTCGTATAGGCTGTCAAAGCCCGAGCTCCTGACATATATTCGAGGCCTCGAGGTTTACGCTAACATAATAGCCAGGAGCGCCTTCTCTTTGGCGGCCCTTAGGCTCTGTATTGGAGGCCTAACCTCTATCTCCGAGGCTGTTCAAGCATCTAAGGACATAGGCTCCGAGGCCCTGGCCTACGCATTATCTCTCGGCGGTGCCGTGTTATCCAGGAGGTCAGCGTCAGGAGGATGGCTTTTCATCGGTAGGTGGCAGCTGCCGGGTGATACGAAGGTAGTAATCAGTTATGGAGCCCATCAACAGGAGACCGTTAACGTAATTGAGGTGCTCTCGAGGATCCTCAACCGCATGGCGGATAACGGGGACGTTTGTAGTTGTAGTGAGGCCAGGCTTGGGCTTAACATTAAGGTCAGCCTAAGGGAAAGCTATGAGAGCGCCCTCCTAGTGACGCGTTTTGATAATAGGGGCGCTGAGATCGAGGTCCATCAGGATTAGGCGGCCTTTATCTTAGCTAGCTCCTTCCTCTTAGGCCTCAGGTCAGTGCTATGACACCTTCTGCACTTCTTTGCCCCAGGCGGATTGTGGGCTCCGCATCTCCTGCAGATCAACACGCTGAACACTCTCTGCTGCACGATCTTAACGAGCTCTGGGTCTGTGACGGGCATCCAGGCCCCCTATGCCGCTTCTATTTGCCATGCCCTTAAAAGCGTTAATAAAACGTTTTATTAAAAGAAAGCTTTTTTCTTACTCACCTGGTTGTGGGGCGGGTGAAAGCGTGGCGGCAATATCTGGCAGGCTTTCCATAGGCGAGGAAGTCTACCTTAGGGCACTAACTGGCAGGCTGGTAGGCAGAGAGCTGTTCAAGGGATACAATAGGATCGCAATAATCTCCTATCCTGACAGGGTATGCGAGTCAATAGCAGCAGCCGCTGCCGTGGCCTACCTCGAGAGGTTCGGCTACGGCCCAAGCAAGGTAACTGTATTTGACTACCAGCCAGACGTTGACTCTCTGGCAGATAAGGTCGTCAGGTGGATGCCTGAGGCCGTTTACATGGCTTTCGGCGGCGAGCAGAAGATGGCTGACGTAAATGACATGACGATCAAGGTCCTGAAAGCCCTAGCGAGGAAGGGGTTCAAGGGGGCTCTTCTGATACATGTAAGGGCATGGCTCGCCACGAAGCAGTTCTCAACGGTTACCTCAGATGCCGAGCTTAAGGCTTACCTCAGGTCGCTCAAGGAGATAAGGTTATTCACGGCTGACGCCAATGCTAAGAAGTTCTTCTTCAACATGGTGAAGGTCAACGAGGACGGAAGCTTCTCACTGACGAGGTATAGCGAGGAGGAGATAACTGACGAGCACGCGCAGCTGCTAAAGCTCTCGCTTCCTCCAGGATAAAAACCGCGAGCGCAAGAACTCGAATAAGCCCCGGTTTTTTCTATCCTCTCGGCCCTGATGGCCTTCAGGGACCTGTGGATATGGAAGTACATGAAGGATGACCTTCCGTGGTACTATGAGGTAGCCAACAACCAGAAGCCGGCAAAGTTCCTAATAGCGGACAGGGTTCCGGCCGACTTCTCCGAGAACGACGAAGTCCAGGCCCTCTGGGCCAGGTTCGGAAGGGCCGAGATCAGCTTCATTAGGCTGTGGAGTGACGTAAGGTACCAAGAAGAGGACATAACGAAACTCGAGAGGCCTCAGAAGAGCCTCCTGGACCTCCTCTCAGTTATAGCTAGGAGGACACTGGAAAGGTGCACTTTCTGTGAGTGGAAATGTGGGGTCAACCGCATTAAGCCTAAGCTGCTTGGGGCATGTGCTCTGGACGCAACGACAAGGGTAGCATCGTTCTTTCACCACCATGGGGAGGAGCTGGTGTTCCGAGGGGTAATGGGCTCAGGGACCGTATTCTTCACGTCATGTAACATGCGCTGCGCGTTTTGCCAGAACAGCGACATCAGCAGGGACCGCCTCAATGGAGCAGCCTTCAGCCCCAGCGACCTTGCCTTCGCTATGGTTAAGCTGAGGCTCGAGGGGGCGCACAACATCAACCTGGTAGGAGGGGAACCGACGCCTCACATGCACACCATAGTGGAGGCGCTAAGAATAGTTGCAAGAAAAGGCCTGAGCGTTAGGCCTGACAGCTGGGAGGCGATACTGGGCGCCAGCGCGGACCCAATATATTACCCGATGTCACCTTCATGGGCGATGTATAAGGGGCTCATTAACATCCCAGTTCTTTGGAACAGCAACTTCTATATGACAGAAGAGTTCACTAGGTTCCTAAGGGTAATTGTAGACGTATGGCTGCCTGACTTCAAGTTTGGCAATGACAAGTGCGCGATAAGGCTTTCTAGGACGCCATTCTATGTAAGGACTGTCACGAGGAATTTGAAGCTAATCTATGGCTGGGGCGAGGACATGATAATAAGGCACCTGATTATGCCTAATCACGTCAAGTGCGACACTAGGCCTGTCCTGGACTGGATAGCTAAGAACACCCCCAGCGTCTGGGTTAACATAATGGATCAGTATAGGCCAGAAGCATTTGCTGACCCGTCTTCACCACAGTTTGATCCCAAGTACTCAGACATAGCAAGGAGACCATCCCCTGAGGAGATCAGGGAAGCCTACGAGTACGCTAAGAAGCTCGGCATAAAGTTCGACATTGTAAGCCTTGAGAGGCTCTACAGGTGAGGGATACTAATGGGCCCGGGGGGATTTGAACCCCCGACCGCCCGGTGTCTGACCTGGCGTTATCAGCCGGGCGCTCCACCTAGCTGAGCTACGGGCCCTTCAGGTGCTAAGTCCTCCTTGAGGATATAAAAAACCTTCCACGGGCGCTAACTACGACCCAATATGTCAGGCAGCGGTGTAGAGGGGGCGCTGTCAGATATCGAAGAGGTCGTCAGAGAGGCTGACGAGAGGCTTAAGAAAGTAGACTCGGCAAGGGAGGAGGCAGCTAAAATAAGCAGGGACGTAATAAAATCCAGCGGTTACAGCATTACGTACCTTCACAAGGGGGACTTGGAAAAGTCCCTAGAAGCCCTTAATCAGTGCGAGTCGCGGGCGCGCAGGCTTGTTGAAGTAGCGTCCCCTTACCCAGAGCTTATGCATTCTGGGCTGGTCTATAACGCCCTTAGTGAGTACGTTGAGGCTAAGGTGCTCTTCTCAATGGTTACAGAGAGGAGGGTGCCTCCATTTACCGAGCTTGGAGTTCACCCCGTCCCCTACCTTCAGGGCCTCGCCGATGTTGTAGGCGAGCTAAGGCGCCGAGCCCTCGACTATATCGCGAAAGGGAACCTTGACGAGGCAAGGAGGTCACTATCGCTGATGGAGGCAATATACAGTGCCCTGAGGGGGCTTGACTACCCAGACGCCGTGCTCCCCAATGTAAGGCACAAGGTCGATGTGGCAAGGGCGCTAGTGGACTCAACTAAGGCCATGCTCGTCGACATAGAGTCTAGAGAAAGGTTAATGAAGGTCCTCTTCCAACGTTCATCATGAGCGGTTGGCCGCCAGCCATCCTTATACCCCTCGTTGGTAACGAGTGAGTTTGGAAGGAATGGCTGGATGACGGGCGCAGCCGAGCTGCCGCTGCATGATGGTCACGTGCCGCCAAGCCTGCTTAGGGTTATGAGGGAGCTCTCCAGATCTATCGTTAAGGTGATAGTCGAGGAGGAGGGCCCTGACAAGCTTGTCAGGGCCCTTTCAGACCCCGTCTGGTTCCAGGCATTTAACAATGTAATAGGGATGGACTGGGACAGCAGCGGCAGCACGACTGTTGTGCTGTCGGTTCTCAAGGAGGTAAGCTGGTCTGACGAGCTTGGATTTCTCATACTCGGTGGAAAGGGGAGGAAGATGCTCAGGCTAAAGGATGAGACTAAGGAGGCCGAGAGAAGGTATGGCCTTGATCCCAGTAGGCTCTTCACATTCAGCAAGGTCTCAGCAAGAGCGGCCTCTACGTTCCTTCAGGACGGCTACGATACCTACGTTCACGCGCTCGTAGTATCTGAGGGCGGGGAGACCGTCGTGATTCAACAGGGTATGAACCTAGGCGCCCGCATGGCGAGGAGGTATCATATAGACAAGGGCTCGATAGAGGAGCCGTTCAGCGGTGTCGCAGGGATCAGTGGCCCCGTAATCCTGAATGCGACAGCGAGGGAGAGCAGGGAGGCTAGAAAGGCTTACCTTGACATAATAGCCGAGGGAAAGGAAAGGTTCCTAAGACTTCTCTCCGAGGCTAATGCGGCACTTGGGGCGCCCTCCCTGCTAAGGTACATAGAGGGCGAAGTTAAGGTCAGGCCGCCAAGAGCCTACTACAGACCTGTGATACCGTCGAGACAGTTCCTCAGAATGGTAGAGAACATGTTTTCCAGCCAGCCAGGCTCAGAGGGTGAGCTTGCCGTAACGCCCGGCCTCGGCCCAAAGGTGGTCAGGGCACTCGCGCTCGTAGCAGACTTAGTTTATTCAGTTCCAACTTCGGTAAGGGACCCGGTTACAGTTTCGCTAGATCCTTTTGCTTACGCCTACGCTGTCGGTGGTAAGGACGGCGTTCCATACCCATATGACAGGGAGACGGCCCTGAGGGTCATAGAGTACCTTAGGCAGGCCATTGAGGAAGCGAGGGTCGGAAATACGGCTAAGCTCGCCGCTATGGCAAGGCTAAGGGCCATGACAGCGAGGTTGGGTGGTCTCCCTTGAGGATTCTCCACCTGAGCGATATTCACTGCGACTCAGATGGCCTGTCAAGGGTTCTGTCCCAGGAGAGGTACGACTTGGCTGTGATAAGTGGCGACTTCGTTTGTCTTGACACCTTAGATGCCATGGAGGGCTACAAGGAGAGGACGCTAGCTGTGACAGGAAACATGGACGATATCTCGATAAGGAGGAGGCTCCTCTCTATTGGCTTACTTATTGATGGAAGGGTGCGAGAGTTCTCTGGCCTCAGGTTCGGCGGGATTGGGGGCATAGACCCAAGGGCTGACATTATGGCGTTAAAGGCCGACCTGGGAAAGATCGAAAGGCTGGACGTGCTGGTTAGCCATCACCCACCTCATGGGGTCTTGGACAGGACATTCCTTGGCGTCAGGATAGGGTTAAGGGACCTCAGGGACCTCCTTGTCATGGTCAGGCCAAGACTACATCTATTTGGGCACGTCCACGAGTCGCCAGGCCAGCAAGTCTATGAGGGCATTATGGCTGTCAACCCTGGACCTCTGTTTCAGGGCAGGTACGCCCTAATTGAGCTGGCAAAGGAAGAGGTCAGGGTAGAACTAAAGAGGCTGTAAGAATTTAGAGACCCACGTACTTCACGTTCACAGTCCTGCTCCTTGGACCGTCCATCTCAATCAACAGGACTCTCTGCCAGGTGCCGAGCCTGAGCCTGCCCTCCTCAACAGGCGCGCACTGGAAGGGACCTATGAAGATCGAAGTTAAGTGGGCGTGAGCGTTGTTGTCGACTAGGTTGTGCTTCCAGGGCGCGTCGGGGTTGAAGAGCCCCTTGGCGGCGTCGACAATATCATGCTTAAGCCCGCCCTCAGCCTCATTTATAGTTAAGGCAGCGGTGGTGTGAGGTACGCTGATCAGCGCAATTCCATCAATCGCCTTAATCATCGTGAGCCAACTCTGGATTTCATCTGTCACGTCTAGGACCTCAAATCGGCTTGACGACCTGACACTGAATGAGAGCCTCTCTATCCTCACAGGGTTCCACCAAGCATAATTTCGCTGCGGGCGCTAATGAAGCCTTGGGGCAGGATGAGGCCATATACGATAGTGTTTTCGACCCAGACCGTTGACGGTAAGATAGCCGACCCCACGGGGTTCTCAAGGCTTAGCTGTCAGGAGGACTTTGAGCTACTCCACAAGTTAAGGGCGTGGGCGGATGGCATAATGGTTGGTGCTAGAACCGCGATGGTTGACGATCCTTCCCTAACCGTGAGGTCGGCTATCGGAAGAAACCCTGTAAGGATTGTCCTGGACGGTAACCTGAGGGTGCCACCTGATGCAAGGGCCTTATCGCCACCCAAGAGGTCAGTAATAGTAACGAAGAGGGGGCATCCCGAAGAGAAGGTCTCAGCTTATAGGTCTAGGGGGATAAGCGTGATAGAGGCCGGGTCCCTGGAAGGCGTTGACCTGACAGAGGCGATGGAGATCCTGTGGGAGAGGATGAACGTCAGGAGGCTGCTTGTGGAGGGAGGGGGAACCACCATCTTCAGCCTCCTCAAGGAGGGATTGGTTGACGAGCTGTGGGTCACTGTCGCGCCACGCATCTTTGGGGCAGGCACACAATTGGTGAATGGCTCCCCCGAGGGCGTTAGTATCAGGCTTTACCTTAACTCTTACTCTGTGTTGTGTGGGGGGTGGGTGAACCTGAGGTACGTGGTCCTTGACAGAAGACCACTTGCTCCCTCGGCTCAATATATGAGGCCCTTGTAGGCCTCTATGTAGAGCGGGTCCTTCTTGATCCTCAGGATGTACTTAGATCTGTCATACTTCTCCCCTGGGTTGAAGGTCCTGAGAGACTCCTTTGGCAGATCGGCCTTCTTGTACTTGGCCTGTATGTAATCCCTGTAAAGGCTCTCCAGGACGTTGAACGTGCAGAAGGGCACAACCCTGCCATCAGGAAGCGTGTAGTGTATATTGCACCTTCTGACCCTCTCTACGTCATAGTTATAGAGGTCCATGAAGTGCATCATCCCTATGAATAACATCTTGTAGTGAAGTTGGCCTAGCGCATCATAGTTCCTCCTTATTAGGATGCTCCTGAGAAGCTTTGAGAAACTGAGCTCTTTCGGCATCTTATTCTCATCGACAAACTTCCTCAGGTCAATTAGGCCCTTAAGGAGTGCTAGCTTCTTGAACTTAGAGTCCTCTACGTCGAATCTCTCCTCGTCAAGGTACTCTATGAACCCCTTGACGTCGAAGAAGTCAGCGAGGGGCACGAACCTGGTTGGGATTCCATCGGAACCCCTTTCAACGAAGACGTAGTTAGCGGCCCCGCACATCGGATGGTTTGCCATGCAGAACTGCTCAGATCCAACGGCGGCCTCAACGAACTTTGCGAACTTTGCGGCGACGGGTATCGGGTACCAGGTGTATCTGCTGATCTGACCGCCGGTCTGTTCCTCAATCCCCTTTATGGCGTCAGCTATCGTGACCCTCATCTTTTCCCTCTCGCTCTTCTTGAGCTGGCCTGTGAGGCTGACCGGCTGGAAGTTGACAGCCCTAACTATGTCCATGTTCTTGCCGGCGAACCTGAGTATCAGGCCCATCTCATTAAAGTTCATGTTCTTAATGAGCGTTGGCACAAGGACAACGCTCGTCATGTTGGCCTTCCTGAAGACCTCGAATATGTATGGTGCCTCCCAGTGGTTCTTGGGGTTCGCCTTTGGTGTGACGCCGTCGAAGCTAAGGTAAACCGTATTGACGCCAGCGTCCCTCAGCTGCGCGGCATAGTTTATAGCCCCCTCGGGGTCGTTGAAGTACATCTCTGCAAACTTTATCCCCTCGGTGTTTAGCTGTAAGTGCCTGACGCCCTCCTCTCTAAGCATCTTGACTACATCGAGGAGGTCATCACGCATCAGCGGCTCCCCACCTGTGAGCTGGACAGCCAGGGTAACGCCCTGCTTCTTGACCTGCCTTATCTGGTACCTTAAGAGCTCAATGCTAGGCTCGTAGATGTAACCTGCTCTCTCGGCGTAAAAGAAGCAGTAGTAACAGCTAAGGTTACACCTGTTGGTGACGACGAGGTTCACTAGAGCCGTGTGGTTCTCATGCATCGGGCACAGGCCACAGTTAAATGGGCATGGGGCGGTGAGCTGCACGTAGGCCTTTGCCTTGCCGACCCCCTTGCCGGTCTCCTCATACATCATCATATTGTGGTAGAGCTCAGCATCACCATAGTAGAGTTCCTCGAACTCTCCATGCTCAGGGCAAACCTTTCTAATGTAGACCTTGCCCTCCCTCTCGAGGATCCTTGCGGGTACGAGCCTCATGCATATGGGGCAGAGGCTCGTGGTGTAGTTGAGGTGCTTCTCCCCCTCTCTCAGGGGAGGTATAGGACCCCCTATTGGAATCTTCCTCTCCGCTATCTCGACATAGGTCTTGTTACCCTCCCTGATCAGCCTCGCTGGGGAGGGTAAGATCATTTGACTTTCAACGTCACGCTTCGCCACCTGGGTTACGGCCAAACGTCTAAACCTCCAATGTCCTCTCGCTAGCTCTCTTTTATAAGCCTGAGCAAATATATAGATTTTAGCCCTCATCTACGGGGCTTGATGAGCAGAGCCTCCTGAAGCGAAACGGTATTATTAGGTTCCATCCGTTCTAAGCGAGGAATTCAGGATGTCCGCTAACGACCTATGGCGTGAGCTGTCAAAGGCTCTCGATGACAGGGCGACCACTTTAGAGAGAGCCCTCAAGGAATTCGTCATTGACGTTACGTCGTCCAACCTCCAGGATCTCCTGGCCAGGAATAAGGTCGTCTTCCTATACTTCACGGCTGAGTGGTGCGGTCCTTGCGTTAACTTCTTCAAGACATACAAGGAAGTAGCCGTCGAGAACATACTACCGGGGGTTGTCTACGGTAAAGTTGATGTGGACGCCGCGTACAGTGTTGCCGATAAATATAAGATCAGGCACATACCATCAATTCTGATAATTGTGGACGGCAAGGTGATGGATACCGTGGTAGGCTCCGTTTCAAGACAAGAGCTAGAGAGAAAGGTGAAGGCGTACGTTGCTTTAGCAAGGGGCCAGCAGCCTTAGGGCAACGATCTCAGCGAGAGGCTAGGTCAACAGCCTCCTCAACATTAAGTATCTTAACGCCAGCGGTCGAGGCCATGCTTGACGCAAGCTCCTTAATTGACCTGATCACCTCTATGAGCCTTGCTGGGGTCAAGGCTTGGGCGTACGCCCTGACCTTGAACTCAGTGCCGCTCTGCCTTAAGAGGAGCCACGAGCGGTCATCGGCCTGGAGCCTTATACCGTCTATATCAAGCCTGTCAACGACGTTTAAGGGCTTTAACGCCTTTTCAAGCTCTAACGCCATGCCCTTGTAAAGGAGCTCCCTCTCCCGGGGGCCTGTGACAACGAAGGAGAGCCTCGCGCTCGGGTAACTTGGCATCTTCGCTAGAACCTCGTGGAACGTGGCCCCCTTCGTCATGATCTCATCAACTATTACGAGTGCCTGGTAGATCCCATCAGGCCAGGGACCCCATAGTGGCTCTATGTACTTCCAAGGCTCAGCTGCCATCAAAGCATTAGGGGTTGAGACGAGGTGCTCGTGGAGTCTACCAAGTGGTGCCCTTATGAGCTTGCCGTTGTTATCCTCGACTACCTCCTCTACTTCGTAGCCGACGTCTACCGAAACTATCACGGAGCCCTTGTGGTCCCTTAGCGCCCTCTGGGCCAGGAGAGATATGATAAGGTCCTGCTTGACAAAGCCATAGCCCCTCAGAACCACGGCAAGCCTGTCGGCATCACCGTCATGAGCTAGCATGGCCTCCGCGCCCGTTGCGTCAAGAACGGGCATCAGGGACTGAAGCACGTCCGGTCTTGGCTCTGGCAGCCTCCCAGGGAATGTGCCATCTAGGTTGCAGTTAACTGTGATAACCTTGTCTATGCCAGCCTTCCTCAGGAGCTTCGGGGTTACTATGCTGGCCGCACCATTGGCGCAGTCTACTACCAGCCTTGGCCTGTCTCCCCTCTTCCACTTGGACTGATCAATGACCTGAGCGGCGTCGTTGATGTAGGACTCGACAGCTGACGGTTCAAGCATGTAGGAGCCCGTTCTACTCCATTCGACTTCAGAGAAGGAGCCAAGCTGCCTCTCAATAGCATCCTCCTCAAATCTGAAGAGCTCCATGCCATCTGACTTGAAGAGCTTTATACCGTTATCTGTCGGGGGGTTATGGCTTGCCGATATCGAAGCCCCTAGGCCTGACCTTGACTTCTTCACCTCATATGCTATTACAGGGAGAGGGGCCTCGCCTATCAGAATTACATCAAGGCCTCCGGCCATGAATCCTGCCGCGGCCGCTAGGGCTAAGAGCGGGCTTGTTAAGCGTGGATCATAGCCAACTACGGCGCTCCCTGCGTTCTTGGTGATGACGTTCGCCGCCGTGAGCGATATGTCATAAATAAGTCTTGGGTTTACCCGAGATGGGTACGGTCCTCGGGCCCCCGCGGTTCCGAAAAGTGGCAGTTCTCTTCCCCAAACTTATAAGTCGAGCCAAATTATATAGTTGAGCTTGCTATCAATAAGAGCTCAGCCGTAATCACCTGAGGGAGATGGAGGGACACCTCGAAAGGCCTAGGAGATCCCCTATGCTCTTGGGCTTTATGCAGACCACGCCTGTGTCCTCGTCAACCTCTATTGTGAACTCGCCGCCCCACTTCTCAACCACGTGCTTTTTAACGTAGAGATTTATGGGGAGCGTGTAGTACTCATATTCGTATATTTTGGAGCCGACCTCCTTCTTACCCTTGATCTCCCTTACCTTAACGTGTCTAACCTTCACCTTTTACACCATGTTCTTTTTAGAGAATGGCTCGTAGTTAAATGCTTTCTAACATATGCCTGAGGGGGTCGTTAATATCGCTTATGATAAGATTATAGGCAGGAAGCTGATCAGACGCAGAAGCGGGTTTCGCGGAGCCCCGACACCCAGCGAAGCCTGGCAGTAACTTACACGAAGCTTATTTTTCCTGCACAGCCGTCGTTATTGGGACCCTGGATGAGAGAGCCTAGGATATACGTTGCTGGCGAGTCTGAGATAATCAACGGTGACGCTACTGACGTCTACTTCAGGAGGACTCAGGAGGCGCTTAGGGTAGCGGGCCTTGACAAGGTCAGGGTTAGGATGGAGGTCCACCTCTATGGTATCCCCCCTGGCGGCGAGTGGGCAGTATACGCAGGCCTTGAGGAGGCTCTGGCTATAATGAAGGGGAAGCCCTTCACGGTGTACTCCCTCCCCGAGGGGACCCTCTTTAGAAGCAAGACTCCCTTAATGCTCATAGAGGCCCCCTATGTCGACTTCGCGCCGTTTGAGGCAGCTATACTTGGTGTTCTCAGGTTCGAGAGTAGCATAGCGACCAAGGCCGCGAGGGTTAGGATAGCGGCCGGAGACAAGTTACTGCTCTTCTTCGGTCTGAGGGCCCTCCACCCTGCCGTCTTCCCTGCCGCTGATAGGGCAGCATACATAGGCGGGGCTGACTCTGTCAGCGGGGTCCTATCTGAGAAGTACCTTGGCCTGAAGCCTCAGGGAACGATGCCCCACGCGTTCATAATAACTGTCGGGGACCAGAAGAGGGCGTGGAAGCTCTTCGCCGAAGTTTTCGGAGGCAAGGTGAACGTCACGGCGCTCGTCGACACCTTTGACGACGAGAGGAACGAGGCGCTGATGGCTGCCGAGGAACTTCGTGACAGGCTCTGGGGGGTAAGGCTTGACACGCCATCGAGCAGGAGGGGGAACATGAGGGACATAGTTGAGGAGGTCAGGTGGACCCTTGACCTTCATGGCTTCAGGCACGTAAAGATCATAGTTAGCGGGGGCCTGGACGAAGAGGAGATAAAGTCCCTACGTGACGTCGTTGACGGCTTTGGGGTCGGAACGTCAATTGCCATGCCTCATAGCGTCGACCTAAGCATGGACATAGTGGAGGTCAACAGGGGGTCTGGCTGGGAGCCCATATCAAAGAGGGGCAAGATGCCTGGTGCCAAGATGGTGTACGGCTGTGGGACGCTTGAGCATAATGTCGTTCCATGGAACTCGGAGCCGCCCCTGTGCTCGGACGGCCGCAGGCCTGAGCAACTTATGGTTAAGTACATGGAGAATGGCGAGCTGGTTCGCGACCTGCCTTCAATTGGCGAGGTAAGGTCATACGTTACCAGTCAGCTCAGGGAGCTGGGCCTCCTAAAGTGAGGGGTCTTGCTTAAAGGCAAGGGGCCCTCGAGGGTCTCTGTACTAAGGGCCCTTCTCTATGGCCTTTCACTTGCGATAAACATCGCCACAAGTATTATACTCGCTAGGAGGTTAATTGCGAAGGACTACGCGGCCTATCAGTTCGCGACCAAGAGGGTCATCCAGTATGTGTCAATACCCATCTCGTTCTTCAGCCTGTGGTCTTACAGATACCTTGTTGTGAGAAAGAGGGGAAGTATGGGAGCCCTGCTGCTTCTCCTTGCGATCAGCGTTGTCATTTCAATACCGCTTGGGGTACTGCTCGAGCTAAAGGAGGCCAACGTAGGCTACCTGTCTGCCGTTCTGGCTGGCCTTGTCCTGGTTAGCCAGAACGCGTACTTCACCGTGACTGCCGCGCTCGACGCGCTAAGGCCCCTGAGGCGGGCCCTGCTTTCCTTGATCTACAGGTTCCTGTACTTCATAACTGTTCTCGCAGCGCTTTACCTGGCCTTACCTGACCTTCAGCACGCCTTCGACGCTACGATAGCGTCATTAGTTGTTGGAGCTCTCCTAGGGGCCCTATGGCTTAGGGACGTAGTTGGCGAGCATGACCTCAAGGGAGGAGCTGAAACCCTCTTTGAGTGGGCGAAGACTTCAAAGCCTCTGGCTATAAGCTTCGTGATAGGGCTCCTTGCGTCATTTGACGTTATAGTTGCCTACAACCTGGCCGGCGATCTGGTGGTTGCTGCCTTCTTTATAGCTGCCGCAGTGGCGACGTTAGTGAGGGAGGCCGCCAATAACGGGCTCTCCTACCTCCACCAGTACGTCCTCAGGACAGGTGACGTAAGGGGTGCCACGAGGGCCCTGTACCTAGTCATGGCCGTGGCAGCGCCGTTCTTGTTCTATGCAGCAGCTCATCCAATTTACATCATTTACGTCTTTAACCCGGTCTACTCATGGGCCTCGACAGCAATGAGGGTCTTCATGATAATTGCTGTTATCGAAATATTGAACGCCGGGCTTGCCAACATGGCGTACGGGTCCGTCAGGGACGTGGGGCCTGAAGCTATGCCAGCCTTCACTAGGATTAGCTTATTAACATCACTTCCATCGGCTGTCTACCTTGCGTCACTTGCCGTCCTGCTGGTCATGCTTCACAGGTTGACACTCGACGTCCTTCTGCTCGGTTGGGCCCTAGCCTACGGGCTTAGGTTCGCTTTGTCCACAGCTATAACGTATAACTCATTCCTACCTAAAGAGGCCAAGCTGACGGTCAATTACTACATGAAGAGACTATCATTACCTCTCGCCATCTCTGCGGCACTGGCAGTTCTTGTGGCGCCGTTTAGTCCACCAAGGAGGGGGATCCTCTCATCAATAGTAGCCCTTGCACCACCTGGTATGCTGTACCTGGCGGTATACTACGCGCTGCTCGTATACATTGACAAGGACGTCAAGCGCTCTCTGGGGTCCTTGATCTCTGAAATTTTATCCCCGGCTCAGCAAGGTTCGAGCGAGTGAAGGACATGCCTGAGGGCACCCAGATCATAAGGTCTCAGTACGTGGATGAGGACCCCTTCTCTGCGGTTGTCCCACCCCTTTACCTCAGCGTGGCTTATAGCTACGTGAGCGAGGAGGACGCTAGGGTTGATGATAGAGATGTCGTCGTAAAGTATTCAAGGGAGGAGAACCCGACTCTGAGACCCCTTGAGAGGGCCGTTGCTGCGATAGAGGGCGGCGATGAGGGGCTGGCCTTCAGCTCAGGGATGAGCTCAATTGCAACTACGCTTATGGCCTTCCTGAAGAGAGGCGTAAGGGTCCTCGGGCTTATGGAGATGTATGGCACGACCCTACAGATACTAGAGGACTTCGTGCAGCTAGTCAATGGGACGCTCAGGCTGGTTTATCCTGCTACTGAAACCTTAGTTGACGAGCTTAGCAGAGAGAGGTACGATATAGTGTTCACAGAGGTTATGACAAATCCTACACTAAAGGTGATAGACGTAAGGGAGGTAGGAAAGCTCGCTAGGGAACGTGGCTTCAAGCTAGTCGTTGATAACACGTTCACAACGCCCCTCTTGGTAAAGCCTATAAGGTTAGGAGGTCATGTAGTGGTTCACAGCGCTACCAAGTACCTAGCCGGCCACAACGACGTAACTGGTGGCGTCGCTGTAACTACTGCTGAGCACTTTGATAGCCTGTGGGAGTGGAGGCGCAGGCTGGGTACGGCCCAGGGCCCCCTTGAGGCTTACCTGACCTACAGGGGCCTGAAGACTTTGCCTCTAAGGTTTGAGAAGCAGAGTAGGACCGCGCAAGCCCTCGCGGAGTTCCTTCATGACAACAGTAAGGTTAGGGTTGTTCATTACCCTGGCCTCAAGGATAGCCCCTCTCACCCTGTTGCCAATAGGCTGTTCGAAAGGGGGCTGTATGGCGGTGTCCTATCGTTCAGCGTGCGGGGAGGCCTTGATGAAGCCAAGAAGGTGCTGAAGGCCTTCAACCTAGCCAAGCCAGCCCCAAGCCTTGGAGGCACCGAGACCCTCGTCACGATACCAGCACTGACGGCTGCCAGCCGCATACCCCCTGAGGAGAGGAGGGCCCTTGGCATTGAGGACTCGCTAATCAGGGTCTCGGTCGGGCTTGAAGACGCTGACGACCTGATAGAGGACTTCTCTAGTGCCCTTGGCTCGCTCAGCTAGGGCTTGGGTTATAGCTTTCCCCTAACACTGAAAAACTGAGGAAAGGAAGGTATGACCATAGAGAGGCTCTCGACAGGGGTCCCAGGAGTTGATAAGATGCTGGCCGGCGGCATACCCAGGGGCTTCTTCGTAGCCGTAGTTGGCGAGCCGGGTACCGGAAAGACCGTTTTCTCCCTTCACTTCGCCTGGGAAGGAGTCAGGGAGGGCGACAAGGTTATCTACGTTACCACCGAGGAGAGCAGGGAAAGCATAATAAGACAAGCAGGAATGTTTGGCATGGATTTCGGCAAGGCAGTGGATGACGGAAAAGCGATAATAATCGATGCGCTGCTCAAGTCTCAGAACGATGAGTGGTCCCTTGAGAAGGTCGAGGTCGAGGAACTCGTTAACAAAGTAATAGAGGCGAAGAAGGAACTAGGCTATGGAATGTCTAGGCTCGTAGTTGACAGCATGAGCACCTTTTGGCTTGACAAGCCGGCTATGGCAAGGAAGTACAGCTACGCCGTGAAGAGGGTTCTGTATAGGTGGGGCTTTACGGTTCTAATGACAAGTCAGTATGCGATCACGACGTCGAGCGCCTTCGGCTGGGGACTTGAGCACGTCGCTGACGGCATAATTAGGTTTGGGAGAAGGATAGTGGATGGTGAATTGAAGAGATACGTCCTAATAGAAAAGATGAGGCAAACGCCTCACGACCTGAGGGTGCATTATATCGATATAGTAGACGGAAGGGGTTTAGTAATCAGCGAGCCTGCTGAGTTTAGCCATGAGGACCTCTCGCTACCCGAGGATGTCAGGAGAAAGATCAGACAGTCAACTAAGGAGACCCGCATTTGAGATAGTCTATAACATAGGGGTATGTTTAAAAAGGTCTCTGTGGCAGGGGATTATGGTGTGTATGTAATGGCAAGGAATATCATTGTCAGAGACCTCTCTCAATCACCTGTTGAGCAGACGCAAGTTGAGCTGGTTGAGAGGAAAGGCCTTGGGCATCCTGACTACATAAGTGATGCTATCGCAGAGGAGGCAAGCAGGCAACTAAGCATGTACTATAGGGAGAGGTTCGGGGTGATAATGCACCACAACCTTGACAAGGTGCTCCTGGTAGGAGGTCAGGCAAGCCCAAGGTGGGGAGGCGGTGATGTCCTTCACCCGATCTACGTGATCGTCTCTGGGAGGGCCACAACTGAGATCAGGACATCCTCGGGAATAGAGGAGGTGCCCGTCGGACGCATTGTGCTGAAGGCCGTTAAGGACTGGATGAGAAGGAACCTCAGGTTCCTTGACCCTGAGACCCATGTAGTAGTTGACTACAAGATAGGCAAGGGCAGTGCCGACCTCAGGGGGATATTTGAGTCCCGGACTGCCTCCCACAGAGCTAATGACACAAGCTTTGGAGCAGGGTTCGCCCCGTTCTCTACACTTGAGAGGCTCGTCTATGAGGCTGAGCGCACGCTGAACAGCCCCGAGTTTAAGTCGAAGATCCCGGCCTCTGGGGAGGACGTGAAGGTCATGGGCCTTAGGACCGATAAGACAATCGACCTGACGATAGCTAACGCAATAGTGAGCAGGTTCGTGAGGGATAAGGACGAGTACATGAACGTCAAGGATGAGATAAGGGAGAGGGTCCTCGACCTCGCGTCGAAGATAGCGCCAGACTACGACGTCAAGGTTTACGTGAATAATGGCGACATACCTGAGGAGGAGGTGTTCTACATTACGGTCACTGGCACAAGCGCTGAGCACGGCGACGACGGGGCCACCGGGAGGGGGAACAGGGTTAACGGGCTTATAACGCCCATGAGGCCAATGAGCCTTGAGGCGGCGGCTGGGAAGAACCCAGTGAATCACATAGGGAAGATCTACAACGTGGCCGCGTCCGAGCTGGCCCAGGTGATATACGCAAAGGTGTCAAACATAAAGGAGGTCTATGTCAGGCTTCTTGGCCAGATAGGGAGGCCTATTGATGATCCGCTGATTGCTGATGTGTCACTCATAATGGAGGGCGGTGTCAGGCTCTCCGATAACGTTAAGGCTGAGATATCGTCACTAGTCGACGAGTACCTATCCAGGCTTCCCGAGCTGACCGACAAGTTCATCAGGGGTCTAGTTCATCTCTTCTGAGTCTACTGACTCTACTGACCCTCAACCTCTACGTCGCGAGGGACGCTGCTGGGACCCCGGTGAGGCCCTTGAATGCCTGTACTCATCAATTAGCCTCTGGAGTAGTTCGTCATGAAGCTTAGCCCTTAGCCCTCGGGCCTCATTGTAGGCGTCCCTGGCAGCGCCTGCGTCGACAAGAGCTAGGTCATCGATCTCAATGACATTGTACCCGCTAAGTGGGAGAACAGGCACGCCCTTTGATCTAAGGGCGTCGGCAAGGGGTACATTGGTCTCCGGCATAAGGGCGGCCGCCTGAGCCTTGGCAACCCTCTCTACGGCCTCAGACTCGAAGCTAGACCACCTTTCGATCACTATAAGCTCGCCTGGCATGAGCTCACCCATCTGGGCTTCTGACCTCCTTATGTCCTGTACCTTCAGCTCCTGAAGCTTCCTTGCCAAGACGAAGCCTCCTCCCCTGAGGAGGAGTATTGCCCTTCTAAGGGCGTCAACTTTTTCCTCAAGCGCCTTGGCCCTCTCCTGAACCTCACTGAGCAGCGCCTTGGCCTTCTCGGCGTCAGACTTCAGCTTCACTATTTCGGCGTCCCTCATCAGCTCAAGCTTCAGCTCCTTTCTCATGGACTCAAGCCTTCTCTCGGCCTCGTCAAGTCGCGCCCTCAGCTCCTGGACCTCTCTCTCAAGGGCTATCTTCTGGGCCTCGAGTAGCTCGGCCTTGGATTCATCACACTCCTTAGGCCGCTCGCGCTTCTCCTGCTGCGGGGAGGTCCTTGACTGCGACCCACTTCCTATCAGCCTCTCGATCTGCTTCTCAATGGCCTCAGCGAGGGTCACGCCCCTGATGATATCAGCCTTCACCTGGTTAACGTCAATGTCTATGTTTATAGTAGAGACATAGCTCTCGACCTGGGAGAGCTTTGACTTGAACTCAAGGTATGCCTTAAACGCTGCTGCTAGGGCATCCCTCTCGTGTGGGGTCTTTGGCTTGAGTTCAGAACCCTCAGTCACTCTGGCCGACAGGCCTTCCTTCTCCACAACAGCAAGGTCGTAGCTCGGTGTAAACAACTGGGCGCCGAGTTGGGCCGCCAGCTTCCTGACGAGCTCAGGGGGGTCCTTGACGTCTGTCGCAACAAGAATGGGCTTCCCCAGCTTAGAGACCACGCTAATTATCACGCCCCTGTCAACTTCCTTGTAACTCCCAAGATGAAGGACCCTGCCCTCAACGTCTATCGCAGCGAGGCCTGCCGTCATGCCAGCGTCTATACCAACTATCACTGGCCTTAACGTTAAGGTGCCCTCTTTATCGCCAAAGATCAGCTCGCCCTCATACTTGGTCTCGACCCTGACAACATAGTCTATCCCCTTATGCGGCCTTACTAAGCCAACAAGCCTATCCCTTGGAGCGTAAACAATAAACGTCGCCGACTCTATGCCGCCCTCCCCCGACCTGTAATAGACGTCATAGTCTATGTTGGCCCTATCGAGCCGTTCCCTTATCCTCTCGGCTGCGAGCCTGACGGACGCCCTGACCCTTCTCTGATACCTGCCCTGGCTCCATCCCCCTCCGCTGCCCGCGTGGCCCTTTGTGACGTAGATCAGCGTCTTCTCTCTGGTGAATCCTACCCTCTGCCCTCTCCCCCTAGCAGCTATGGCAGCTGCCAGGAACGCAGTCCTTGTTGGGCTCGGCTTCTGGGACCCGACGTCAATACCTGCCCTCCTGGCCGCCTCCCTTATATCAATGAATCCGTTCTCTGTGGCCGTGACCTGAACCAGGCCGGTCCCAGGGGGAAGGAGAGAAAGGAACTTAGAGAGCCCCTCCGTCGAGGCGCCCGGGGCTAGCTCAAAGACGTTATCGACAGCAATGGCCTTAGGCCTCCTCTCCCAGGATAGCCTAATTACGCCGGCTAGCGAGATCCCCTGAGCCTTGGCCACAAGCCTTAGGTCCTGGTCTACAACGACAACCGAGTACCTAGCCTTAGCTATCGCCTCGGGGCTCCCTGACTCTATGTCGACACCCATGTAGAGATCAGGGAGTGAGGGCATTAGGCTACCCTTCCTCAACCTCCCTCAACAGATCCTCAACGCCTATGTCCAGTCCGAGGGTTTTATTGAAATATGTAGCTATATTGACAAGGTCTCTTAGCAGGGTCTGCCTAGCGAGCGGGTCAGAGGCATCAAGGTACTGCGGCCAATCTATCACATACCCTCTGACGCCTTTGGATCCCCTCACGACCAAGACGTTGTAGGCGCTCAGATCCCCGTGAACGACGCCAGCTATCCTATACGCTGCCTTAACGGTGGTGAGCACATCATTGAGGATCGTCACTGCCTCATCCCTACTGAGCTCCCTAGCTTTCACTAGCTCTACTCCGTCAAGGTACTCAGCCGCAACAGCGTGTAACGCTTTGTCTATTGGTCTTGGCACGAGCCCCCCCGCCCTCCTGACGCTAGTCAAGGCGGCGAACTCCCTGCCAGCAGCCTCTATAGCAACGCCGTACAATTGAGACCTCCTGCTCAGAGCCCTGTACCATCTTGTCCTTAGGAGCCCTCTGAACGATCTAGTCCCCTCACGATGGAGTTTGAGGGCTATCTGAAGGCCTGTCGGCGTCCAGGATAGGTATATCTCGCTCTCCTTGCCGACCCCAAGCACGTCGCCGATTCTCGCAAGCACACCCCTCCTCGTCAACTCGGCAACAGCAAGCACATCTAGGCCCCTGAAGGTGAGCTGGAACATATACTCAGACCCTCTAGCCGACCTAATGAGACCCAGCTCCAGAAGCTTGGAGAGCTTTCGGCTAAGGTCATGGGCTGACCTGTATGACCCCTCAAGGACGCTCAAGGGTATAAAGGTGAATGAGTTGTGCAGCCGGTAGGCTAGCCTCAGGAGTCCTACGTCCTGGGAATCTACCGCGCTCACCCTATCGGCTAGCGAGAGCATCAGTTAGCTCTAGATGCTTCAGGGGACCTTATGAGTTGCTCTGATTTTATTTGAGCTATTAGGCTTGAGTGTATGCTTTAGACGGATACAAAGAAATATTAACTTTGCTCAAATAAACGCAAAAGAGGACTGAAAAGGGAGGGAGAGACACAGAATGGAGGAGAGCGTACCTACAAAGGAGGGGATTTATCCTAGAGGTGACACCCTTTACGCGGTAGGTCCTAGGGCCATAGCTAAGGTCTCCTCGGCGCTCGCCAGTGAGAGCAGGGCCAAGATATTGGCCATACTGCAAAAGGGTCCGACGGATCTTGAGGACATAGCTATGATGGTGAATCAGAGCAAGGCTAACGTCAGCAGTCAGATCAGGAAGCTTGAGGACGCCGGCATCGTGAAGTCACGCTATGTGCCAGGCCAGAGGGGGATAAAGAAGGTGGTTGAGCTTACTGTCCACAAGATAGTTCTCATGATATCACCAGGTGGGCCCGAGTCTGCAGAGCAGACAAAGGTCTCCTGAGCGTTGCTAGAGGATGCCCTAAGACTCACATCTTTAGAAGGTTTTAGTTGCAGCCTTAAGTCACTCAAGGTCTATATATGACCTTAGGTCATTGCCCTTTAGCACTGTCACGGACTTTCTGGCGACCTCGACCAGCATGAAGCCTGCTAGCCTGCAGTCGCGCAACCTTGCCACTGCCTCGTCAGCCCACCTCTCACCAAAGAACCTCCTTACCAGCTGGGAGGCCCCAAGAAGCTCACCGTCCTCAGGAGGTTTCAGGAGGACGTGGGGTATAGGCGGCCTTACGTATGATGGCGTGGCTATGTAGAACTCGTCAGCTAGACAAGCGTATTTCACAGCCTTAACTATGGCCCTCGCTAGCATATAGGTCTCGGCCTCAGTAATGAACATAGGTGGGACGTATCCGGTCTCAACCTCAACTATAACGCTCTTCACCCCGTTGGAGGCGTAGACGTCTGCATAGTGAACTCCGTCAACGTTATGTTCGAGCCAAACCTGGAAACCCTCGCCCTTTAGCCAGGAGGCCACTATCCTCTGTAGCGTGGCGTGAAACCTTGAAACCCCAGCGAGCCTGTGCTCCTCCTCGCTTAGCCGGGAGCCCTCTTTAACGCCCAGTTGACCTTCCGACGTGACCCCTGAAAAGCAGGGTGTTTCAGCGTATATTATCCAGCTGTCCATGAAGTATGCTGGGTTAAAGGGGCTCTAGCGCTCAGCGGTACTACTTCTTTTGGCCCAGACGTCGGTTATAGTAATGGTCCCTTTCCCTGGCCGCCCTGTAGTTTACGGAGAAGGCCGCGATGAAGGCCATGATGACAGACGTGATAGAGCCTATGTAGAAGATCAGGTTAAACGCCGTGGGTCCAGCCTCAGCGAAGAAGAGGCCGCTCCTGCCAGGGAGCAGGTACTCGACGTAGGCCTTGTAGTCGGTCATAAGGGTAGCGGCAAGAACAGGCCCGGCTGACGCGCCGAGGAACCTTACCATCGTGTTGAAGCCAAGGCCGACGCTGACGCTGTCCTGCGGCATGGAGACGGCTACCATGTTTACAATGGGTATCATTATTGAGACGACCCCGACGCCCGTTATGAACGAGTCTAACACCAGTGCCGTCGGGGTGGCCCTATCAACAGTGAACAGGTAGAAACCAAGGGCTGACACGAGTGAGCCATAAACTAGGACAGGCTTCGGACCAAGCGTTGACGTGGCGGAGCCTACTAGGGGTGCTATGAAGACCATGGCAAGGGTGGCTGGAAGCAGTGTTATCGCGGCGCTTATCACAGTTAAGCCTAGACCGTAGGGCGGCACCTCCTCGGAGTAGTAGATGACCCCCATGAAGAGGAGGAACATCGTGAGCCCTGAGAGCAGCCCTATTACGTTAGCAACCATTACGTTCCTCCGCTTTAGTAAGCTTAGCCTTATTATCACTCTTGAGGACATGGAACCATAGACAATGAAGCCACCAAACAATGCGAAGCCAGCTGCCAAAAGCGCGGCCTGAACTGGCGTCAACCACCCCCTGTAGGGGGCCTCCGTGAGATAGATTAGCATTAATGCGGTGGCGCCTGCTAGCAGCGTTGTGCTTGCGAAGTCAATCCTTTCACTTGAGGCTGGAGGCGGGCTATAGATGGAGGCCCAGGCAAGCAGAAGCATAAGTACGGACAGGGCAAAGGCTATATGAAACATTGCCCTCCAGCCAAGGTACTCCTCAATGTAGGCCCCCGCTATCATACCGA
>JBMFIT010000016.1:0-22478 GCA_049974445.1 Acidilobus sp. | reverse complement strand
CTGCTATTAGGAGAAGCCTAGCCACCTCATCAGCCAGCTCGTCAATGCCGTCAGGGCCTTGCTGAAGGTCAACAACGTCAGCCTTCGCTTCAGCGCTCGGGCCTACTGACAAGGCTTCTGGCACCGCAGGTCTTTTGCGGCATAGCGTAAATCAGGTTCAAGGGCTTTGTCAGGGGGCTCACACCCAAAATACCCCCTGAGATCCGACGGCATGCCGTCCACCGGAAGTTTAGCTGTCAGCTGGACTAGGACTCCTCACAGGGCAACCCTTGGCAGTCCGGGTTCTAATCATCATCCAGCTGCGTGCTTAGTGTCCCCAAGGGCTAAAATCTTCTTAGGTCACTGCTCCTCGTATATCCTTACCGAGACCTCGACCTTAACCTTCTCACTTGAGAACGGGGGGACCGACTCACCGATGTCGACAGCGAAGCTGACTGGATTGCCAAGGTCGTCGGTGAACTTAATCTCGACAACGTATGTCTGCTTTGGCCCTCCCGACTCAAACATCTTCATGACTGACTCATAGAGCCTTGAAAGGGCCATCTGAAAGGCGACAGGGCTTGAGAAGTCCTCAGGCCTTAGGCTGACCATAGCTACGTTCTTGAGGGCCTTTCCTACCCTTCCCTCGCCGCTGAAGGTCTTCACTACCTCTGACCTCTCGTCAGGTGCCATCGCCAGCACCGACTAGCTGACGCTTCCAGAGCATATAAGCCTGGGCTTCGGGCGCCGTGGAGGCCTCCTAAGACATTTAACTTGGCCTTCTAAAGGAGGCAGGCGAGCGCTGGGGATCACGCATTGCCGTTACCAAGGGAAGTACTTGACGAGCTCAGGCCGCTTGCCGAGAGGCTTAAGGGGATTGAGGCCAAGTGGCAGAGCACATGGGAATCCCAGCACATCTATGAGGCTAATGCCTCCCCAGGCAGGCCTAAGTTCTTTGTGACGTTCCCATTCCCATATATGAACGGCCTCCCTCACATTGGCAACGCGTTCACGATCCTAAGGATTGACGTAGTCGCCCGTTACAAGAGGATGAGAGGGTACAATGTCCTCTTCCCGCAGGGATGGCACGCCACAGGCGGCCCCATAGTTGCGTCCGCCAGGAGGCTCGCCGAAGGCGATGAGAGGATACGATCAGAGCTCAGGGCTATGGGCGTCCCAGAGGACAAGATTGACGGGTTCAAGGACCCGGCCACGTGGGTGAACTACTTCACGAAGGAGTGGGAAAAGGATCTCCGGAGGTACGGGCTCGGCATCGACTGGAGGAGGAAGTTCTTCACTACGTCTCTTAACCCATACTTCAGTAAGTTCGTTGAGTGGCAGTACCTCAGGCTCAGGGACCTTAGCCTCGTCAGGAAGGGCAGCCACCCAGTCGTTTGGTGCCCCAGGGAGAAGAAGGTTGTAGGAGACCACGACAGGCCTGACGACTACGTTGGCATAGGTCCCGTTGAGGCAACCATAATATTCTTCAGGGTCAGGAGCAGCGACCTCAGCCTAGCCACGCTCACGTACAGGCCTGAGACCGTTTTTGGGGTCACGAACCTCTGGGCTAGGCCCGAAGCAACCTATGATATTGTTGAGCTTGATGGCAAGAAGGTAATAATGAATGACTATATGGCCGACGAGCTGGCAGACCAAAAGCACAGCGTGAGGAAGATAGGCGAGGTCAAGGGCGCCGAGCTAGTCGGCAAGTTCGTCATAAATCCGATCACCGATGTGGAGGTCCCGATATTGCCGGCGTCATTTGTTATACCTGACGAGGGCACAGGTCTTGTCATGAGTGTTCCAGCCCATGCCCCCTATGATTATCAGGCCCTGGTTGACCTGGCCAGGCTGCCCGAGGACGAGCTGGGCAAGCTTGGGCTCAGACCTGAGACGATAAAGAGCCTAAGACCTGTCAAGATAATCGATGTGCCCGACTTTAATGGCTTGCCAGCTGAGGAGATAACCAAGAGGTATAAGGTCGGGAGCCAGGCCGAGAGGGAACTGCTTGACAAGGCCACTAAGGAGCTCTATGCCAAGGAATACTACATGGGAGTAATGAGCAAGGGGACTGGCAAGTACGAGGGCCTGAAGGTGATGGAAGCAAGACCCATGATTGAGGAGGATCTTAGCAAGAGGGGGGCCGCGATGAAGGTGTACACTCTCCCATCAAAGGTCTACTGCAGGTGCGGCGCTAGGACCCACGTGAAGTTCGTCGAGGATCAGTGGTTCCTTTTATATGGTGACCAGTCGTGGAAGGAGAAGGCTAAGATGGCCGTTAGGAGGATGAGTTTCTATCCGCCAGAGCTAAAGCAGGAGTTCACCAAGCTCGTGGACTGGCTCAAGGACTGGGCCTTCACTCACCAGAACGAGCTAGGTACCCCACTGCCCTGGGACCCGTTATGGGTCATAGAGAGTCTCAGTGACTCAACCATCTACATGGCCTACTACACAATAGCTCACCTAGTACAGGGCAAGGTGAATCCTAAGCAGCTGAAGCCAGAGTTCTTTGACTACGTCTTCCTTGGCCGCGGTGACCCTGATTCGGTCTCAAGGTTGACAGGGCTTGACAAGGAGCTAATTGAGGCTGCCAGGAGGGAATTTGAGTACTGGTACCCAGTCGACCTGAGGATAAGCGGCAAGGATCTTATACAGAATCACCTCTTGTTCTTCATATATCACCACGCCGCGATGTTCGACGAGGACAAGTGGCCGAGGGGGATCGGCATAAACGGATGGGTCCTCATAAATGGTGAAAAGATGAGCAAGCACAAGGGGAACTTCATTACGCTCAGGGAGGTGCTCGATGCCGCTGGGGCCGACGCAACAAGGGTCGCAGAGGTGTTAGCTGGGGCCGACTCCGGCCTAGATGACGCGAACTTCAACCCGAAGGACCTAGTCTCAGCTGCCAATGACCTCCTGGCGTGGATAGACACTGCTATCGAGCTCTATGGCAAGGGCAGGGACAGCTGGCTCGCCATAGATTCGTGGTTTGAGAGCAAGCTCAATAGCATGATCAAGGCAATAACAGACGACATGGAAAACCTCAGGCTCAAATCAGCATTCGTCAAGCTGTTTTACGGGCTCCAGAACGCTCTGAAGTGGTACCTGAGGAGAGCCGGGACCCCTAATAGGGGGCTCATAGGCAGGTTCATTGAGAACGTAACTGTAATGCTCGCGCCCTTCGCCCCTCACGTTGCTGAGGAGACCTGGCACATGATAGGCAAGGAAGGCCTTATCGTGGCGCAGCCATGGCCGACTCCCGATGAGAGCAAGATAAGGCCTGAGGCTGAGAGGGGTGAGGAGATAGTAGAAAGGGCTCTTGACGACGTAAAAGAGCTCGTAACCCTCCTCAGGGGTGCAAAGTCTGTAACGATCATAGTTGCTGCCAGGTGGAAGTACACCGTCCTCGCGGACCTCGCCTCTCTAACATCAAAGGGGCTTACGCTCAGGGACGCTGTAAGGGAGGTTATGGACAAGGACTACGGCGTGTCTAAGGAGCAAGTGGCTAAGGTTGCTCGGGCTGTTCTCAGATCCCCTGAAGTCGTGAACCTCTTCGTTGACCATGAGCTTGAGCTCAGGTCCCTTAGCGAGGCAAGCGAGTTCCTCTCAAGGGAACTCGGCGCGCCTGTTAGCATCGAGGTCGAGGAGCGGTCCAACAAGCCCAGAAGGGACCAGGCCCTCCCAGGAAAGCCTGCCATCTTCGTTGAGAGGTGAACGAGCCGAAATGAAGCTAACCGACATCATAAACTCTTCGAGGTCCCTGGTGAGGACTGGGTGGATGCTTAGGGGGGTTCCGGCATCCGCCGCCGAGAGCGTTGCCTCGCACTCCTTCGCTGCCGCCTTAATAGCGCTGGAGCTGGCTCAGAGGCTAGGGTTAGACCCATATAGGTCCGCGGCCACCGCCTTAGTTCATGACATAGCTGAAGCGAGGATAGGCGACATAGCCAAGGTCGCTGGAATAGACGAGGCTAAGAGGTCAGCCGAGGATGCCGCGCTTGAGGACCTTGAGGTCAGTGAGCTTATCAAGGACTTGGTGAGGGAATACAATGGGGCGAGGACCGACGAGGCCCTGGTCGCCAGGGCTGCCGACCTTGCGGCAACGCTTGTAGTCAGCAAGTACTATATGAAGCTGGGCTTTGAGGTAGGGGAGATAGAGGAGTCCTCTGTAAGGGGGCTAAGGTCGCTGGCTGAGTCGTGGGGTCTCGGCGATAAGCTCCTCCAGGCCCTAAGGGAACTAGGGATCCTTAAGTAGCCGAAGATGATGTCCTTGGACTCGATTGGGTTGGTTTCGATAGGCTTCTCAACCGTAGAGGCATTACCCCTATACCACTTCCTCCCAGGGGGAAGCCTGCTCAGGATCATCCCTTTCATAGAAGGAGGGGAACAGATGCCTAATGTGGGCTGCGAGGACTTTGAAACCCTGTCTGAGCTTTACAGGTCGTCATTAGCGGGACCCCCTCTAAAGCGCGCTACCCCAGAACAGGTCGTGGGCCTAGCTAGGTCGTGGAGGGTCAACGGAGTTATAGTCGAGGGCTACCAGACGAGCAGGGTCTCAAGCTTTTTGCAAAGGCTCAAGGCCTTTAACCTTGTCATTGGAGCTAGGACAAACCTAGGCGATGTTCCTAGCTGTGTTGACTTCCTCTTAGCGGACGCTCTCGGTACGTGTGACCCCTCCCAGGAGGTTCCAGGAACCCTCGCCGATAAGGCCCTCTCAACCCTAAGGTCACTGGGGACTTGGGTCGAAGTGGCGGCATACCTGAGAGAGCCAATAGCCGAGAGCGTTCTGGGGCTGGCATATATAACCGCTGATCACGGCGTGCCTCTTCACGTCTTTTTACTTGAGCATAGGGGAGGCGGGCCTGTGAGGGACATGTATGAGAGGCTGAGACGGGTCAACCCCTTCACCTACATTCATGCCGAGCTCTACAGTGAACTAATTACATACTGTCCGCGCTGTGGCAGCCCCATCGCCTACAGGGAGGAGGGCGTCCTCAGAAGCCTTGAGCTCGGCCCCACGGGGAGGTGCTGGAGGTGTGGCAACCCCCTGCCCTTCTCACAAGCAGTAGCAAAGAAAACCCCTGGACGCGTACTGATGTTATCAGGTGGCCACACCAGGTGGTATGACCCCAGGGCGGTGATGAGGGTTTGACCACTGAGGCTGTGAGGCCCTTCTACGTGAAGGAGGCTAAGTTCTGGGCGACACTCAACGACAAGCCCGGGTGGGTTAGGTGCGACCTCTGCCACAGGAGGTGCCTGATAGCGCCGGGGAGGTGGGGGGTCTGCGGTGTCAGGAAGAACGAGGGAGGAAGGCTCTACACATACGTATATGGTCTCCTGACCGCTTACAACCTTGACCCCATTGAGAAGAAGCCCCTTATGCACTTCTACCCTGGAAGCGCTGTTCTAAGCGTGTCAACCGTTGGCTGCAACTTCTACTGCCAGTTCTGCCAGAACTGGGAGATAAGCCAGAGCAGACTAGAGAGGGGCCTCTACGGAGAGGTCAGGACGCCCGAGCAGGTTGTGATGGATGCCAAGGAGGTTGGAGCTGACGGTATCTCATACACCTACAATGAGCCTACAATAATGTATGAGTTCATGTACGACACCGCGGTTCTCGCAAAGAAGAGCGGCCTCTTCAACACTATGGTGACCAACGGCTACATGACCCCCGAGGCAGTTGACGAGATAGGCCCTTACATGGACGCAGCAACCGTTGACTTCAAGGGAGGGGGGAACAGGGAAGTCTACAGGAGGCTCATGGCTGTTCCTGACCCAGGACCCATGTTTGAAACCCTCAGGGCTATGAAGGAGAAAGGCATGTGGATCGAGATAACTAACCTTGTGATACCAAGGTATGGCGACGATGAGGCCGACGTGAGGAGGCTTGCCCGCTGGGTAGTTGACAACTTAGGTGACCATGTGCCCTTCCATCTCCTCAGGTTCTACCCCCAGTACAAAATGCTTAACCTGGAGAGCACGCCAGTCAAGGCCCTTGAGAAGCTAGCTAAGGCTGCGAAGGAGGAGGGGCTGAAGTATGTCTATATAGGCAACGTGCCTGGCCACCCACTTGAGCATACTTATTGTCCTAGGTGCGGGTACCCCGTCATAGAGCGGTACGGCTTCTATGTTACAAGGTGGAGACTCACCAGGGATGGCAGGTGTCCAAGGTGTGGGGCAAAGGTTGATGTAGTTGGTGAGTTCAAGGGCAAGGCCACTGGACCCATGCCGCTGATGTGAAACTCTGAGGCATTACGGCCCTGTCGCTTGAGGAGGCCCTTGGACTTAAGGATTAGAGCAAAGTATTATTAGGTCCCGCGGGTCAAAGCTTTCAATGCCCAGCGGAGGCAGGGGGTAACCGGTGAGGTTCTGCCCAGTCTGCGGAGGGGTTATGGTTCCCGTAAGGAGGAAGGATAAGAAACTGGTTCTCAAGTGCACCAGGTGCGGGTACGAGATGGAGATTGACGCAAAGTCCGCTAAGGAGTACGCCGCCACGAGCAAGTCAGGTCAGAAGGTGCTGACCACAAAGGTTGTCAGCAAGGAGGTAAAGGTAAACGTGGAGGAAAGCAAGGAGGAGCTGGAGCAGGCTAAGGAGGACTACTATGAGCTAGTCCTTGATGAAATGGGGGAGTATGGAGAGCAAAGCAGCCCCTAGAACACTAGCCTCCTCTCTATGTCGGCACTGACCTCTTCTAGGTCCTTATAGGTGTCTATGCTTCTCCAGTAATGGCTGTTCAGATCAAAGGTTATCGCGAGGAGCTTTTGCTCCTTAGCTAGGAGCGGGAACGTGTGGGCCTCGAGATCACCCTTCTGCGGGAGGTACTCCTCAACCTCAGGTTTAAGGGCATAGACGCCAGCGTTTATCCAATACCCCTCAAGAATGGGCTTCTCCCTGAAGCTTAGCACCTTGCCTCCCTCGCCAACTTCTACAATGCCGTAAGGACTCCTGAGCTGTACTAAGGCGATGGTACCTATGGCGTCGCTTGCCTCGAGGGCTTTCAAAAGCTTCGTCGGGTCAATATTGGTTATTATGTCGCCATTGAGCACTAAGAAAGGTTCCCTGCTCGCGAAGGCGAGCCTGGCGTTCCTGACGGCGCCTCCTGTGCCAAGGGGCTCATCCTCGACCACATAAGTAACAGAGACGCCGTACTTAGACCCACTTCCGAGCGCCTCAATTATCTTCTCCTTACGGTAACCTGCGAGGACCACTATGTCATTTATGCCGTGCTTCTTGAGCCACTCAATCTGCCACAGTATTATGGGCTTTCCCGTCACCTCAACCAAGGGCTTAGGCCTATCGTCAGTGAGGGGCCTGAGCCTCTTTCCGTAGCCTCCTGCCAGTATGAGCGCGAGAGTCAAGCTCCTCACCATCAAATAGCCGTGGTGCCGCCGGGGGGACTTGAACCCCCGACCACCCGGTCTTCAGCCGGGCGCTCTCCCGCTGAGCTACGGCGGCACAGAAAAGGGTGTTGGCTAGGAGCATTAAATTCCTTAAGAGAATCTAAGACAATGGTTCCCACTCTATCTCAATGGTTGACCCTTCCTCCCTATAGTAGAGCGTAGGCACGCCCGCCTTCCTAAGGAGCCTCCTAAGGCCCTTATCGCTTGTCGCCACAATGACTGTCTCCCCTCTCTCCTTCATTGAGCTCGCCAGGAGGAGAAGCGACCTATCAGCCTCTGCTGCCTTTACGTCTACAACAGTGACTCCAAGCCTTTCAATGAGCTGGAAGGCGAAGGAGGCTTCCCGCGCGATGAGGTCTCCATGACCCTTGATTAACTCGAGCTCCTTTACCACAGCGCTGGTAGTCACCATGGCGTAACTCGCCTTAACCACGTCACCTATTGAAGATGGCGGGATCGAGCCCCTCGCCATCATCAGGAGGAAGTTGGTGTCGAGAAGTATCGTAACCTTCACTCCCTCACCGTCCCCCAGCCTATGAGCCTCCACCTACCTCCGATCCTTCTACTTATGGCAACCCTCATGTTTTCCCATGCGACGACCGGCCTCCTGAGTCTTAGCTCGACTTTATCCTTCAGCGCGGTCACAACGTCGCCCATCGTTAGGGCAGGGCCAATGGCGAGTAGGAGGAGCTCACCCTTGTTTATCGGCTCCACCCTAACCGACTCCTTCGCCCCGACGACGGTCTCAAAGAGGTTATAGTCGACCGTTAACTCGTAGACAGAGTTCGGCATCTTGTCAGGGTTTCCAGCCACGCTTCCAGCGAGGTTGTCGGCCTTGGTGAGGGACGGATCAAGCTTGGTTCCGACGGCCACAAGCCCACCGGGCCTAGCCTCATCAACCTCATATTTACCAAACCTCAGGCTCGTCACCGTTGTGCGGAGAGGTTTGTACCTGACCTTGTCACCTTCCTTCACTTGAATGCCCGGCCTGATCTCTATCTCGTCACCTACCTTTATCTTGCCCGAAAGTATGGATCCCCCTATAACACCTCCCACGAGCTCGTCCGGCCTGGTACCAGGCCTATTTACATCGAAACTCCTAATCACATACATTATCGGTGGGCCTGACAGGTCCCTCTGAGGGGTAGGTATGAGCTTCTCTATGGCAGCCAGGACAGCGTCAATGTTAACTCTCTTGAGGGCGCTCACAGGTATTATTGGTGCGTCCTCGGCCCACGTTCTCTCCAAGAACTTCTTGATTTCCTTATAGCTCTCACGAGCTCTTTCTGTACTTACCACATCAATCTTATTTTGAATCACTATCAGGTTCTTTATGCCAAGTATCGTGAGAGCCAGAAAGTGCTCCTTTGTCTGAGGCTGGGGGGCTGGCTCGTTGGCGGCCACTACAAGTATGGCTCCGTCCATTAGAGCCGCGCCTGACAGCATAGTCGCCATCAATATCTCATGCCCAGGCGCGTCAACGAACGAGAGCCTTCTGAGGAGCCGCGGGCTCGCTCCTGGATTGCACTCACAAACGGGCTCTGTCGAGTACTTTTCGGGGAAGCCGCAGCTCTCGCACTCCCAGACCTCGCCGTCGGCATATCCAAGCTTTATCGTCATGCCCCTCTTTACCTCCTCGCTGTGCCTCATAGTCCAAATGCCAGTTAGGGCCTGTACAAGTGTTGTCTTTCCGTGATCTACGTGGCCTACGATGCCAACGTTCACATCGGGCTGTAGCTTCTCAGGGGGTAGCTCAGGCTGCGCCAAACATCACTCCCACCCAGGAAAGTCCCTCAGCTATTTAAACAGCCCAAGGAGAGCTACGAGGCGAGCGCCTTGGCCTCCTTTGACTCGGGGTAGACAACAACTACGTTCAGCTGCGCCAACGCAGTCTTACGCCTCTCTGCCCTCGGGTCCGGTATCCTGTTGCCTCTGACGGTCTTCTTCCTCCTCTCGCCCTTCCTGCGTGGATGGAACCCCGGGGGACCACCTAGGAGAACCTTCCTCCTCACGGACCCTGGGACTCCTGGGTGCATAGGGAAGCCTGAGGCGTCCGTCCCTCCCGTTATCTTCAACGTAACCCCAGGCATTCCTATTATCATGCCGTCAAACTCGTCGCCTATCTCGAGCCCTGCCAGTCTTATAGCGACATCGTCTGGCATGGCCATCTGCCAGGCCTTAGCTTTATACAGGGTTCCCTCTACCTCCTGTCCGCCTGATATCTCCGCCAGGAGCTTACCATGGATCCATAGCTCGCCATCGGGCACTGATTGGTCAGGGATGACCTTGAGCGGTACGCTCGTCTTAGAGCCCTCAATGATCACGGTCAGGGTGGCGACGCCAGTCGGTGAGAGCGAGAGCTTTTCATACGTCGCCGGTGATATCTTTGCCAATGGAAGCTCGGTTCTATCTTGCTCCTTGCTCTTCTTCATAGTATCCTTATACTCGATACTCTCGTCCTCGACTCCTTTCACCTTGACCTTGAGCTGAGCCTTGCCACCAGTTGGGTCAGAGATCACGACCCTTAGCGGTGGCCTCTCCTCCCTTCCCGGCACTTCCTTCTCCCTTAGCGCCAGACGTTCAACGTCAGCAAGTTTTTAAGTTATGATGGGGGCTGCTAAGGGGATAATGACCTCAGTAGGCCAATGGCTGTTGGAATGACCATTGTCCCCCGCTCAAGGACTCCTAGCTGTCCGCCTGAGCATGCCATTTCGTCAAACTTGCCAGGGCCAGACCCAAGCCTTGGATTTGAAAACATTATCGGCACTGGGTCGTCACTGTGGCTCTTGAGATACCAGGGAGTTGCGTGGTCAGAGGTTATAATGAATAGGATTTCCTCTAGCTTAACGCTCGACAGCAACCTTGAGAAGAAGTACTTGTCTATGAGCTCTATCGCTCTTACCTTTGCCTCAAAGTTCCCGTCGTGGCCGGGCTCGTCAGGCCCCTTAAGGTGAACGTAGAAGGCATCATAGGCGTCCAGGTTACCGACTACTAGGTCGGCCTCCTCGCTCAGTACCTCTTCCTTGCTCTTGCCTTCAACATCGTAGTGAAGGTCCACGAGGCCAAAGGCCTTAGCTATGCCCCTCTCGACAGGCATTTCAGTGACGCTAGCGAACCTGAGGCCAAAGCGTTGGCTGATAGGTGGCGCCGCGGGCAGCCTGTCGCCCGCGTCTCTCGCAAGGATGGCGTTCGCTGGCAGCTGCCCTCTTGAGGCCCTCTCAAGGTTTATAGGGTGCGAGCTTTGCGCATCAACAGCCCTTCTTGTGAACTCATTAAGCAACTGGGCTGCCTTGACGGCACCTGGATCTCTCTCGTCAAGAGGTCTGCTAAGCTGAACGTAAGGCTCGAAGGCCTGTCTTGCCTTGCTCATGAGCCCGACCTTCTCATACGCGGGGTCTGTGTTAGTTATGTTGGCGCTAAGCCTCACGCGGTCGTGGGATAGGACGAGAACGGCCCTGTGCCCGACCGTTGGAACAAACCTCGCCTCTCCATGGCATCCATCGAGCTTCATATCATCAATTGCCTTAGCTAGCTCTATTGCCTCCTGCCTGGTGACTCCGCGCCCAGCTCGCCTGTCAAGAATTTTCAGGGTCTTTGGGTCGACAGTCGCAAAGTTAGCGCGTAGTGCTACCTCGCCCTCCTTGAAATCGATCCCGGCCCCGAGGGCCTCAAGGGGTCCCCTGCCGGTGTAGTATCTCTCGGTCTCGTACCCCAGTATGCTTATTACGGCCTCATCGCTCTCAGGCGCTATCCCCTTGGCGACCGTGTAGACGAGGCCGCATCTAGCCGACCTGGCCAGGGAGTCTATGTTGGGCTTAGAGGCAGTCCCAAGTGAGCTCTTAGGGGGTCTTAACCCATCCGCCGCTCCGTCAAGCACGACATATACAAGCTTCATCATTGAAGCCTCTGTCCTACCGAGTAACTTAACAAGGTGAATTTTTAAGCTAAGGCCTCTAGTCCCTGACTGCCATAATTGTGTATAGGGCTGCCCTAAGCCCAAGTATTAGGTCATCCACGGTGTTCCTCATGGTCAGTAACCTCCTTGGATTCTCACACCCGTTAGCATTTATGTCGCACCTGATAAAGGGCCCTTGAGACTCACACTTGACGCTAATTCCAGTTGGGGCGAGGACGTTATCCACATTAAGAGAGCTGGTGAGGGACTCCGCAGTCCTTGGGTCTCCCACATTGATCTCAATGCTTATTGAGCAGGTATTCTCTTCGCCCAAGCAAAGCCCCCCTCTATGTCGATATCCTCTGAGGCTAGTCTTGCTAGGCCTGTGCCACCAAGGACCTCGCTGGCCTGAAGAAGGGATATCCTTAGGCCCCTACCTTCTTCATGAGCTAGAAGAGACCCCTTGTCAACTATACCCAACAGGCTTAGCGCCCTCCACAGCAGGTAAAGGGGTGGTCTGAGGTCTGACCTGACCTTGTAAAGCTTAACGCCCATAAAGGTACCCTCCTCAGATACCGAGGAGTTATTGACTAACTCTGCTAACTTAGCTGCGAAGTATGGAAGCGTCGCGGCTGCCTGGGGGTACTCCTCCTCATAAGCAGAAACCAGGGCCGCGGCAAGGCCAGGCCCTCCCATATCATAGGATAGCTCGATTAACCCCTTCGCCTCCCTTGGATCAACAATTGTGAGCTTTTCTGATGCCACATATACCCCTCCCACATAGTCCGTCACATCGATTTTCCTTCGACTTCTGTCGATGACAAGGCTTAGCACAGCCTTAGCTATCTTGGAGGCATCGTTCTCATTTACTTCGAGGGCTCTCTTTTCAATTAGCCCCCTGAGGCCTGCGTCGTCCAACCGCTTCACGCATCCGTTCCTGTCACCTGTTATCCCAGGATAGAAGGGGTCAAGGGTCACGCTGAGCGAGTCGCAAAGACCCAGCAGATGAGGCCTGTAAGACTTGACGTAGGTTAATAAGTTTAACGACACTACTTCATCGTCATACAGCGTGTCCGCGTAAATCTTGTCAAGGCCCAACAGGTAGCCCTTTTCGTCGATGTACCTGCTCCCCATTGTTGAGGCTAACGCTAACACCTTATAGTCGGGCTCTAGCGGCCTCTCATTCATCGACCTCAGCATCATGATTAGCCCGACGCCGAGACTTCCATCCACGCCCACGTAAGTAGCGTTGAGAGGAGGCGACTCGCTGATAGATGTGGAGATCGCGAAGAGCGCGTCCTTGTCTGTTTCGTTGGTGTACCCTAGCGAGCCAAAGCCTATGATGGCCGTAGGCTCGTCGATCCTGGCTGGTGGCCTGGCTGGCACGGAAAGGGCTACCGTAAGACCCCTCCTGGAAAGGTACGAGAATAGCATGAGGGCCGCCGTCAGGCTCTCTGAGGAGGGGAAGGTCACGACCCTAGCAAATCCTGCCTCCTCAGCGCTTCTTATGAATGACTTGAGGGCCGCCGTTGAGGCTGATAAGTTCTTATCAAGGTTTTGGCCTGGCTCTACCCTGACATTAAGCAAACGCGCCCCTCCTGTTTGACTATAGGACAGGAGGTAATTAGAGCGCCATGGCCCTCAGCCAGCCCCAGCCACGAGGAGCTTTGCCCTCTCTGGGTCATACTCCCAGTCGGACGGCAGCTTGCCCACCCTCTTGTAGTACCTGACCAGTCTCCTTATCTTGGACTCAACCAGAACTAATCCCCTCATGCTGTCTGTGTCCTTGGGATGCTCCTGAAGATGGCGCCTCAGGTTCACGGCCCTCTTGATTAGCGCGAAGAGGTCCTCCGGTATGTTAGGCGTCAGCCCCTTTTCCTCGAGCACCTGATTTATGCTCTTGCCGAGGATCGGCTTTACCAGCGGTACACCGAACTGGTCCCTCAGGATCAGGCCAATCTGGCTCGGCACGTAGCCCTTCTGCGCCAGCTGAACTATGATAGTCTCTATCTCCTCAGGCGTCAGGCTCAGCCACGAGGGCGGCTTGGGATGTGCGGGCCTTGTAGAGTGCGTCCGGCCCTTGCGGCTCTTCTTGTGCAATGCTTGGCACCTTCGCTTTGGCAGGCAAGGAGGTTTTAAAGGCTAACCTCCACCCGCCATCGCGAGAGTTACCTTTATAATGTGATCCGTGAAGGGGGGTCCGGGTGCAGCACCGCTAATGCCTAGGCCTAAGGGCGCCGTCAGGGAGGCGTGGAGGTTAAAGAAATGGTATGACGTTGTAGCACCTGACGTGTTCGGCAGGGTCGCCATAGCTACGGTGCCAGCCATTGATCCCTCTCAGCTGACCAGGAGGACTGTTGAGATAACGCTCTATGACGTCACAGGCGATCTAACTCACGTTAATACGAAGCTGAAGTTCCAGGTCTATAAGGTTGAAGGCAATGTAGCTGAGACCTATGTGAAAGGGGTTGAGATAATGAGAGACTACCTCAGAAGCCTGACAAGGAGGAAGAGCAGCAAGATAGCATTGATTTATAAGGTCACCACCAAGGACGGCGTGGCCGCCAGAGTAACTGCGGTCACGTGGACGCAGTTCAGGTGCAGGACCAGTCAGAAGTACACGATTAGGTCGATAATGAAGGAGGTCCTGGACAGTAGGGTTCCACAGATGACATTCGATGAGTTCGTCAGGGCCGCTGTGTTCAGTGACCAGGAGGGGAGCCTCGCGCAGGACATGACTTCGCGCGTCCGTAAGCTATGCTCTATAAGGAAGGTCGAGATAGCTAAGGTGAAGGTCCTCACGCCTCCACAGCATGCCATTGAGAGCCTCCAGGCATCACCTGGTCCTCAGTAGGCCTAGTGCTGCTGCTCCTCGGTGCTCTTAACGGCCAGGTTCAACTAAGGGCAGGGAGTGCGCCGTGTCTGCCAGCACCGCTGCCCAGCCAAGGCTGAGACAGCCAATAGTGGTTGTGCTTGGCCACGTTGATCACGGAAAGACGTCGCTTCTCGACAAGATAAGGAGCACTGCCGTTGCCGCCAAGGAGGCAGGTGGTATAACTCAGCATATAGGGGCCAGCATAGTCCCCTCCGACGTAATAGAGAAGATCGCCGAGCCCCTTAAGAAGGTCATTCCCATAAAGCTCACGATACCAGGCCTTCTGTTCATCGACACGCCTGGACATGAGCTGTTCTCAAACCTAAGGAGAAGGGGGGGAAGCGTAGCGGACTTCGCCATATTGGTCGTTGACGTAACCAAGGGCTTCCAGAACCAGACCTATGAGAGCCTTGACCTACTCAAGTCAAGGAAGGTTCCGTTCCTAGTAGCCGCCAACAAGATAGACAGGTTACCGGGCTGGGTTTCCCACCCTGAAGTCCCCTTCATTGAGTCTTATAAGATGCAGAGTGAACAGGCAAGGAGAGAGCTCGAGGAGGCCATCTACGGAAAGATAGTCCTGAGCTTGTCGGAACAGGGCTTCAGCGCTGACCTCTTCACGAGAATCAAGGACTTCACCAAGACCGTAGCCGTGGTGCCTGTCTCGGCCAAGACCGGCGAGGGAATAGCTGACCTCCTGGCCGTGCTAGCTGGCCTAGCCCAGCAATACCTAAGACGCAGGCTCCAGTACGCCGAGGGCCCTGCCAAGGGGTCTGTTCTTGAGGTCAAGGAGATACCCGGGTTAGGCACGGTAGTTGATGCCATAATATATGACGGAGTCCTTAGAGTAGGTGATGCCATAGTTCTCAATGGCAAGAACGGCCCAATAATCGCAACCATCAGATCGCTCCTGATGCCGGCTCCTCTCACTGACATGAGGGCAAGAGGGGTTAAGTTCGTTAACGTCAGCGAGGTGCACGCAGCGGCAGGTGTGAGGATAGCAGCCGCTGGCCTTGAGGACGCCCTAGCGGGCTCCTCTCTGATTGTCGCGCAGAACGAGGAGGAGGCTAAGAAGATAGCTGAGGCTCTCAGGAGTGAGGTAAAGGAGCTGATATTTAAGACCGAGAATGTCGGTGTTGTTGTTAAGGCTGACACCCTTGGAACCCTTGAGGCCCTCCTTGAGGCGCTTAAGAGACAGGAGATACCTGTCAGGTCGGCCGACGTAGGAAACGTCAGCAAGACAGACGTAATGGAGGCCGCGTTCAGTGGAAAGAAGGACAGAAGCCTCGGGGCCGTATTGGCCTTCAACGTCAAGGTCCTTCCAGAGGCAGAGCAGGAGGCCGCCGCTGCGGGGGTAAAGGTATTTCAGGACAACATAATCTACCACCTGCTTGACCAGTATGTTGAGTGGAGGCAGAAGCTAAAGGAGGAGGAAGCGATATCAAAGCTGAATCAGCTGGTAAGGCCCGGTAAGTTCATGATAATACCCGGCTACGTCTTTAGAAGGAGCGACCCAGCGATAGTGGGAGTTGAAGTACTTGGAGGTGTGATAAGGCCTGGATATCCACTGATCACGGCTAAGGGCAGGGAACTTGGGAGGATCATGGCTATAAAGGACAGGGATAAGAGCCTTGACATAGTGAGGGTAGGGGCTAAGGTCGCCGTGTCTATCGAGGGCAAGATTATGGTAGGCAGACACGTTGACGAGGGTGACATAGTGTACACCGACGTGCCTCCTGAGCACGCCATGAAGCTCCTGGCAGAGTTCAGGAGCTTCATCTCGGACGATGAGCTATTGACGTTAAAGGAGATAGCTGAGCTTAAGAGGAGGTTGGGGTCCAAGGAGTACGTCCTGGTGCTCGCAAAATTGGATTCTATGATGGAAAGGGTCAGTAAGTAACTATGTCGTCTTCGGAGAATATAATCCTGGATTCCCTCTCATAGCTCTCGGGGGAGTCGCTCGCGTGGATCACGTTCTCCTGTACCGACAGCGCGTAGTCACCCCTTATGGTTCCTGGGGTAGCCTTACGACCATCTGTGACCCCTATCATGTTCCTCACGACCGATATGGCTGAGTCACCCTCAAGGATTATGGCCACTATGGGGCCGCTAGTTATGAACTCGACCAGATCCTTGTAGAAGGGCTTATCAGCGTGCACCGAGTAGAACTCCGCTGCCTGTTCCTTGGACATCCTGATAATCTTCATCGCCACTATTCTGAAACCCTTCTTTTCAAACCTTGTTATTATCTCACCAATGAGCCCTCTGCGAACGCCGTCAGGCTTTACGAGCACGAGCGTTCTCTCAATCACTGAGGCACCCTGGGCCATGGACTCTTATCAGCATTAAAAGCTCTGCTGAAGTTATGAGCGTAATTCGTTAATAGGCCCTATAACTGGTTGGCAACAAGTACTATAGGCCCCCCTCCACAAGGTTCCTAGGCGTCCATCACGAAGCCCATAGATGTGAAGAGGTTCAGCACGTGGATTGAACCCCTAGACAGACCTGCCAACGGTTATCTGGTTAAGCATGAAGGCTACTTACTGGTGATCGATGGCGGAGTCCAAGAGCCACCGGCCGAGGCGCTTAAGGCCCCATATGCGCTGCTGACCCATTGGCACTGGGACCACGTGCTTGGGCTCGCTAGAGGCAAGTACAGGGGGGTCATCTGCGCCTCATCATACACCGTCCAGTACCTCCAGGGCTCGCTTCCAACGTTCGAGGGCTCGTCAGCCATTATGAAGGCCTTCGGCGAGGTGCCTGACGCTATTAGGCCCCTGTTGGAGGCAAGCCTGTCAAGGGTCTATGAGATAATTAATTACGTGAGGTCAGGCGTTAGGCTTACAACCCTTGATGACTGCGAGCCTGTTCAGGTTGGTGTCGTAAAGGTAATAGATTGCCCAGGCCATAGTGACGACCATGTGTGTTACAAAGTAGGAGAGCATGCCTTTGTTGGGGACTCCGTTAACCCTGACGCAGGGCTCTCGATACTGAGCCTTGAGGAATACCTTAGATCGCTCCTTCGTCTCCTCTCAGATCCCACCTGGACAGTTGCTCACCCCGGCCATGGTAGGGACGTGGATAGAGCTTATGTCGCCGGGTGGGCCGCAGAGACTCTATCTGGGAAGATAAAGAGGGTCACGACGTTGAGGTCGCTTCTCTCAAGGGACTGGAAGCCCCTTGTCAGCTATCTTGACGTTCTTTATGGGCCCAAGGATCCCCTCGCTAAGTGGATTGGGGCAAGGAGCCTCCTTGGCTATGCCCTCTCGCTTGCCAGGATGGGCTTGGCTGAACTTAATACCGACTCTAAGCCCTGGTCGATAAGGGCCAGGGAGGAGCGATGCCGAGCGTCAAGCTAGCAATCCTTGCGGCAGGAAAGGGCTTGAGGATGCAGCCCCTAACTGACACGAGGCCGAAGCCGGCGCTACCTATCATCAATGAGCCCATGATTTGTAGACATGCCAGGAGGTTGAGCTCGAGGCTAAGCCCAAGTGAGCTGATAATCGTTGCCTCCTACATGAAGGACCACGTGGCTGATATTATCAGGAAATGTTACGAGGGGAGGCTAATAATAGTTAACCAGGGTGAGGAGAGGGGCACAGGGGATGCGATAAGGGCCGCCATTGAGGCCTCGGGAGAGGGAAATTACATAGTAGTTTACTCCGACCTCTTCCTCACAGACAGGGCATATGACGTTATATCGAGGATGAGGCCTTACACTATCCTTACCGCAGAGGCCTCCGAGCCCTGGAATTACGGCGTTGTGGCCATTAAGGAGGGCAGGCTGGCCAAGGTCATTGAGAAGCCTCCCAAGGAGCAGGTCACTTCAAACCTTGTTTACTCGGGAGTCCTTGCCATTGATCATGAATTCGCTGATTACCTTAGGAGGCTAAGGCCATCGCCCAGGGGGGAGCTTGAGGTAACTGACGCCCTGAATGACCTCGCTGGCTCAACTGACATAGGAATTGTGAGTATTGGTGCCGGGGACTGGCTTGACGTTGGAAGGCCTTGGGAGTACCTGCTGGCGAACAGGCTTGCGTTGAAGGAGCTATTCGCAGAGAGCAGGCAGAGGGTAAAGGGCGACATACATGGCACAGCTGTCTTAGAGGGGCCTGTAATTATTGACGAGGGTGCCGAGATAGGACCTTACACAGTCATAGAGGGCCCGGCATACATAGGCCGTGGGGCCAAGGTCGGCCCCTCCTCTCACGTTAGGCCTGAGACCGTAATAATGGAGGGAGCCAAGGTCGGGTACGCAGTCGAGGTCAAAGCCTCTGTCCTCATGGAGAATGCCAGGGCGCCTCACTTCAACTACGTTGGCGATAGCGTGATCGGTGAGGACGTAAACCTGGGCGCCGGGACCATTACGGCCAACCTTAGGTTTGACCACAAGAGCGTCAAGATGACTGTCAAGGGCGAACGTATTGACACAGGCCTCCCTAAGTTAGGCGCCATAATGGGCGGACACTCTCAGACAGGTATCAACGTGTCGCTCATGCCCGGAGTCAAGATAGGAGCCTACGCCATAATATACCCCGGCTGCGTCGTTTCTAGGGACATCGGCAGGGGAGAGGTGTATAAGTGCTAATTTCCTTAAATTGCCCTGAGGGCGAGGGGTCTTGAAGGCCAAGGTAGAGAAGAGGGGAAACTTAGCATTCATAGTGACCGAGCTCGGTCAGAAGGCCGTCGTCCCATGGGACACTCTCTGCAACATAATAGCTAGGTACGGTCTTGAGGTTGAGGTCCTTGGTGGCGAGTCGCCAAAGTGCATCAGCTCAAGAGTTACTTCATCAGAGGAGGTGAGCGTAGAGGTTGAGCCCTCTGAAGAGCCAGGCGAGGACGAGGGCTAAAAGTGTCGTAGAGGTGCTCAGGGGCAAGGGCCTTAGGGCTTCCACGCCTCGAGAGGGGGGCAACTGCCTCAAAAGTTACCTTGAGTGCTGTAACAGCGTATTCCTTTTGGCGTTCCTTGATGGGAGATATACGGATGACTTAATTGTTAAGGTCACACCGGATATTGGTGGGTGTGACGAGGTACTCTACTCCCCCAGAGGCCTTTATGTTATAGGTGGCACCGATGACTCGATAGCCCAGAGAATACTTGACAAGGCCAAGTTCCTCGCGGCGACTACCAGGAAAGACCTCGGAACGGGGACGTGATAGCAAACGGCTAAGAGCTGGCCCTCTCAGCTGCTGCCTTCCGAATTTCAACCTTCCTGTCCTCAGCGCCGCCTTCGCTCGTGTAAATGCTTACCCTATCCCCTGACACCGTAACCCTGAGCTTGACCGGCCCACTTAATGTCATCGCCCCGAGCACGAAGGGGCTTAATATAATGTTGGCCGACGTCTCCTTGTCTAGGTTGAGTGTCAGCCTCTCGGCCTTTATTGTTCCAACCCTTGGAACCTTAACTACGACCTTCTCCGCCTGCTCGTCCACCTCGAACCTGACCGTTACCCTTAAGCCCTCTATTATGTACCCTTCCTCGAGCTCTGATATGCTTGTAATGCCTACTCCCGTGATGTCAGCCATGAAGTCGCCTCCAGTGCCTATCTTTAGGGCCTCCTCCCCTTGCTCTACCTTGGGGTAGCCATTGAACTTCGCGTCGACCCTCACAAGTCCGGGTGCGATCTCACCTGATAAGTGGGAGGCCCCTAAGATTATGACGTGAGGGTTCTCGTAAAGTCTGCCATCGACGCTCACCCTCATGTTTTCAAGGTGTATAAGCACGCTTGGACTTTCTGCTGGCATTAATTTATTGCCCCCACGCACGTAGGAGAGAGTGAGAGGCTTTAACTATATCTCCTATTTCCACCTTCACCCAACGCGACTACCCTTCTAGAAAGCCTTACAGCCCCGCTTGTGAAGATCCCCGCATCTGGCCCCTTTGGGGGTTCCCTGAAGCCCTTCATGAAACACTCCCTACAAATCCTCCTGACGTTGTCGACCTGAACACTGTCCTCATAGCAGACCAGCCTTCCACAAACAGGGCAAAAGGTGATCGCAAGTCTCTTGCCACAGATCTCACATAACGACGAACTGCAAATATCGCAAAGGCCTTTACCCTTATCATAGTGGTCTTCGCAGACCCTTCTCCCACACAGCTTACATACATAGGAGGCCTCCTGTACATGGCATATCTCGCATAGGTCCAAGGCAGCTCTTCGCGAGCTATACGAGGGGGAGGCTAGTTAAGGCTTTCGTTATCTGAGGACTCCTCCATGAGCTGTCTGAAGACGACCGGATTCTTGACCTTGCCCAACTCGGGTTCAGGCACGTGCTTGGGGAGGCTGTACCTGGTGTGCGTCAGCTCAGCCACTACGTTCTTGGCCTTGAGGCCACTGAGTATCCTCCTAAGCCTGTCCTCACCGACGACCCCTTGGAATATCGCCTTAAGCTCCCTCCAGCTGACGGGGGACTTGGCCTCGTCGAGGGCTATCATGACCAGCTTCTCGATGTCAGAGTCGTCAAGAGCCGTGGTCACCAAAAGGCCGCTCTCGTCAACCAGCCTTGTCCTCAGCTCCTCGTACTCCTTCAGTATCCTTGCCCTTACCCTCTCTATAAGCGGCTCTCTCCTTATTGCGCTCGGATTTACCACTGCTCCCACCTCTTACTACTTAGTTTGCGCTAGAAAGTATATAAACTGTGATCCTTGCCCTATATAGAATCAAAATTCATTAAAAGTTTTTTATTGTAATTTATTTATAAAATTTACCTATCACGACATCCATGATCTCCGCCATAACTACGGCCGAGGCTGGGGTGAAGATGACCGAGTAAAAGCTATAGAGCGTATGGTTCCCAGCCAGATAGACGAGCCAGAGCCCCACGAACTCAGCTACGAAGAAGGCATCGCCGGCCCTCACGAGGGCCCTGTTTGACAACATGCCAGCGACGAATATAGACAACGCCGCAATTAGGGCTGGCGCCTCGAAGGCCTCTGTCATGGAGGCCTCAAGGAGCGGGGAGTAGGACAGCACGAAGGGATCCATGTCAAAGAACCACCCGCTGGGCGTGCTAGTCGGAGGTCCAGGAGGCCGACTTTCGAGGTCCCACTTATAGCCTCCAATGGTCTGGTGAATTACATACATTACCCCGAAATGAAGGAAGAGCGGCACGTAGGCTACTATGAAGACGCCCAAGCTTATCAACGTTGTAAGCCCTATGAGGCGAAGGGCTTTCCTAGAAGGGTTTCGCAGGACCACGAGAACCCATATTGCGAGGAGACCGGGGAGGGCCGTCTCCTTTGAGGCCCAGGCAAGTCCCTCGAGGACCGAAGAGAGCAGGAACCGTTCCCTGAAGGCGGCGACTATGGCAAGGCTAAAGAAGAACGCTGCGTAGATGTCAAGCATCGCCACAGAGCCCATGGCGATCAGTATGTGATCAGCTGACGCTAGCACCCCTGCGGCGGTCGCTATCAGGGCCCACCTTGGCCCCCTTCCCCAGGCAAGGCCTACGTAGATAATCAGAGGTATCAGTGACGCCATAACTATGCTTGGGACCCTCCAGTTAAACGGCCTGTCGCCAAGTAACGCCATCGCTGCCGCTATTATGTACTTCCCAAGGGGTGGGTGCTCGAAGTTGTAGTAATTAGACGCCGTCTCTCCGCTATAGTTGTAGAGCTGACCCCTATAGCCAAATACGTAAACCAATATCCTCCTGGCAGCGTCCACGTAATAAATTTCATCGCTTATGTACGCGTTGTCGTAGCCCCCGCCCGTTACATGCGCGGCGTACCAGGAAGTTACCATGGCTACATGTAATGACGCTAGGGTGACCACTATGAGACCTAGGGCAAACAACGCTACTGATAGCCCTTTTGACGAGCCTGCGCCCTTCTCCGCCAAATTATCTTCCTCAGGAAGGCCCGTCTAGAGGCCAGTTAATAGTTCATGTTGTGTCAGCATGGAGAGCCTTAGATTCAAAACTGGTGACCGCTGAGCTATGGTGGGGCAAACTTGGCGACGAACTGTAACGTCAAGAGGGATTTCCTAAGGCACATAGCCATGCCGAAGATAGCAGAGGCCCTCGTAAACGTCGACCTAAAAAAGGCTATTGAGGTGAAGGGCAAGAGCACTTACGATGTTAAGCAGCTCAACGCTAAGGTCTCAGGCGTCCTCAATGACATGAAGAGAAGGCTCTCACTTGCCGAGACGTCATATAACTTCTCCGCATATGGCGGGCATCCAGAAAGGCTTGCGTCATACCTCGGCAGCCCCGAATGGGACGAGCTAATCAGAAGCGTCATCATGGAGCTCAAGGAAAGTCCTGAGGCCTTAAGCTTCATCATAAACGTGATTAAGGGTCTTCTTACTCTGACCATGGAGTCCTACAAG